>JBEEJP010000030.1:0-12448 GCA_041169125.1 Pseudomonadota bacterium | reverse complement strand
TTTTTTCAATACAAGGTTGCAGGATATCAGGCGCTTAGCCCAGCTCTTTGAGAACTTCTTCGGTGTGTTCGCCCAAGCGCGGCGCGGGGCGCCAAATGCCTGTGGGCGTGCCGCTCATGCGCACGGGTGGGCGTAGCTGGCGCAAGACACCTTCATAGGGATGCGCGACATCGACCCAACCTTGTGTGGCTTTGAGGTGGGGGTCGTGCAGCAGGTCGTGCAAGCTCATCATGGGCATGACTGGAATGTCACGCGCCGCGAGAACTTTGAGCCACTCGGCAGTGCTGCGGTGTTGCATGTGTTCGGCCACAAAACCATAGAGCGCGTCAATGTGCTGAATGCGTGCGGCGTGGTTGGCAAAGCGGGCATCGGTTTGGAACAAATCGGGTTGACCCACGAGTTCTAAAAAGGCAGCCCAATGTGATTCGTTGTACATCAACGCACAGATGTGACCATCGCTCGTGCGATAAGGCTTGCGATTGGCCGAGAGCATGCGCGAATAACCCATGTTTCCCACGGGAGGCTGCCATGTTTCACCACTCAAGTGTTCGCCCATGACGAACTGCAAGAGGCATTCAAACATGGGGACTTCCACATGCTGGCCCACGCCTGTGCGGTAGCGTGCAATGACGGCAGCCATAACGGCATGCACCATGTTCAGGCCCGTCACGCGGTCGGCAAAGGTGGTGGGTACGTAGCGCGGCTCGGGGCTACCGCTTTGCGTCATCAGCCACGCAATGCCGCTGGCACCTTGAATGAGGTCGTCATACGCGGGCCATTCGGAATAGGGGCCGCCTTCGCTGTAGCCATACGCACCACACACCACCAAACGTGGGTTGATGGCGTGCAGTGTGTCAAACGACAAACCCAAACGCGCCATCGATGCGGGGCGAATGTTGTAGGTCAACACATCGGCTGTTTGGCACAGCTTGAGTAACTGCTCGCGTTGCTCGGGCTTTTTTAAATCGAGCACCACCGAGCGTTTGTTGCGGTTGGCATTGATGAAGATGTGGCCCATGCCCGGGTGCTTCATCGGCCCTGCGTGTCGCATGATGTCACCGCTGGGGGACTCGATCTTGATGACGTCGGCCCCGTAGTCGCCCAAAATTTGCGTGGCGTAGGGGCCCAGCACCACGCCTGTCAGGTCAATCACGCGCAAGCCGGCCAGTGCGCCTTGCAAGCTGGTGTTGTCAGAAAGGGCCATCTTTTACTCGGGGGTGATGCCAGCCGTTTTGACCCATCCGCCCCATTTCTTAATTTCAGTGTCAATGGTTTTTGCCAAGGTGGCTGAATCTTCCACATCCAGATCAATCCCGGCGCCTTGAATTTTTTCGCGCACCTCAGGCTTGGCCAAAACAGCGAGCAAAGTGGCGGTGGCTTTCTTTTGCACATCGGCTGGAATGCCTGCGGGTGCCATGAGGCCAAACCATGCGCTCACGTTGTAGCCGTTGACGGTTTCACCAATCGGGGGCACGTTGGGTGCTTTGCCTGCGCGTTTCTTGGTGGTCACGCCCAAGCCACGCATGCGGCCGCCGTTCATTTGCGACACGGCGTTGCCCGTGTCGGCAAATGCAAATTGAATTTGGCCACCCAGCAAATCGGTGAGTGCAGGTGGAATGCTTTTGTAGGGCACGTTGACAGTTTGTAGGCCAGCCAATTCAGTGAGCATGGCCGCTGAGACCAAGGAGCCCGACGAGCCATGACCAAATGCCAGCTTGCCCGGATTGGCTTTGGCATAGCTCACAAACTCTTTCATGTCTTTGGCAGGAAAGTCGTTGTTGACCATCAAGATAAAGCCAGTCTCACCAATCTTGCCAATGGGCGTGAAGTCTTTCACAGGGTCGTAGGGCAGCTTGCGGTACAGGTGCACATTGGCCGCTTGTGTGGTGCTGGTGGTCACCAAAAATGTGTAGCCATCGGCAGCGGAGGCTTTGACCGCTTCAGCTCCCAAGATGCCGTTGGCACCAGCTTTGTTTTCAATGGTGATGGGCTGCCCCCAAGCCTCGCTCATGGCTTGGGCCAAGATGCGCCCCACGCTG
Source organism: Pseudomonadota bacterium (assembly GCA_041169125.1). Classification (GTDB taxonomy): domain Bacteria; phylum Pseudomonadota; class Gammaproteobacteria; order Burkholderiales; family Burkholderiaceae_C; genus Limnohabitans. The sequence continues at coordinate 10,409 of JBEEJP010000030.1, read as the reverse complement.
TCGGTGGCGCTGCCTGCGCTGAAAGGCACCACAAACTTAATAGGTTTGTTGGGGTAGTTTTGCGCGTGTGCGATTGGCAAGCACAAAGCGCCGAGTACGACGGTGGCTATGCCCGCACACAAGGTGCGTCGAAGGTTGAAGGTTGGGGTGAGGTGGCGCATGGTTGTCTCCTTTGGGTTTGATTGAAATCTCATCGCCGCAACATGCTAATCGCGAGTGGCACGCCGCTGCACCGCATCAATGTAAGCCTGCCCATCCGGTGGGCGGCCACTGCGTTGGCTTTCCCAAATCATTTGGCCTAAGGCGTCCATGGTTTGGTGGTGGGCTTCGTGCAGCGAGTCGAGTTTGGCGGTAAGCAGCTCCACGGCTTGGCGAATGCCACGGGGCTGGTCAATCGAGCATTGCTCGCTCACCGACAGGTGCATAGACAAATGCAAGAAGGGGTTGGTCTTGCCGTCTTTGACTTCGTACATGCGCTCAAGCGCGGCATCGACATCCGAAAAGTCATTGTGGTATTCGGGGTGCTCAGCCACCCATTGGCTGGCGAGTGTTTCTAGGGCATCCATGGGCAATGCATCGCGCCACTTGGCATAGACCGAACAAAAAAAGCGCCGTACATCGGCTTGACTGGGTTCAAACATGGTGTCAATTGTGGCAAAGAAAAAGGCCTCCGAAGAGGCCTTGTGTGTCGCATGGGTGCTGGCTTACTGCTCAACGAATGCGCGTTCCACCACAAAGTCGCCAGGGGTGGTGGTGGAGCCTTCTTTGAAACCGCGCTCTTCGAGCAAGGTGCGCATGTCTTTGTTCAGACCGGGGCTGCCGCAAATCATGATGCGGTCGTTGGCGGGGCTGATGTTGGGCAAGCCCAAATCTTGGGTGAGTTTGTTGGAGGTGAGTAAGTCGGTCACGCGGCCTTGGTTTTTGTAGGGCTCGCGGGTGACGGTGGGGTAGTACAGCATTTGGTTGCTCACCATCTCGCCCAAGAACTCGTGCTTGGGCAACTCTTCGCTCAAGTAGTCGTGGTAGGCCAGCTCTTTGACTTCGCGCACGCCGTGCACCAAGATGACTTTTTCAAAACGCTCGTACGTCTCGGGGTCGCGCACGATGCTCAGGAACGGGGCCAAACCCGTGCCTGTGCCAATGAGGTACAGGTTTTTGGCTGGCAGCAAATAGTCGATCAGCAAGGTGCCGGTGGGTTTTTTGCCGATGACGATTTTGTCGCCCACTTTGATGTGTTGCAGCTTGGAGGTGAGGGGGCCGTCTTGCACCTTGATGCTCAAAAACTCCAAGTGCTCTTCGTAGTTGGCGCTGACGATGCTGTAGGCGCGCAGCAGTGGTTTGCCGTTTTCACCGCGCAAGCCAATCATGGTGAAGTGGCCGTTGGAGAAACGCAGCGAGGTATCGCGTGTGGTGGTGAAGCTGAACAGGCGGTCGGTCCAGTGGTGAACGGACAAAACTTCTTCGTCTAGAAATGCACTCATGACAGTCGTAAATCGCTATAAATCAAGCCCTCTAGTGTAGGCGAGGGCTTAAAACCTAGGGCTATATGGTGCTCCGCAGAACGCCATAAGGCTTGACTTGAATCAACGCCGTGAAGCGCCTTTCAAGCGTGGCCAGCAAAGCCGTTTTGTCGCCAAGCCTCGTAGGTGATAACGGCCACAGCGTTGGACAAGTTGAGGCTGCGCTGGTCAGGGCGCATCGGCAGGCGCAGGCGTTGTGCAGGTGGGAAGGTGTCGCGCACGGCAGCGGGCAAACCCGCTGTTTCGCAACCAAACACAAACCAATCGCCGGGTTGAAATTGCAGGGTGTGCGCCACGCTCGACCCCTTGGTGGTCATGGCAAACATGCGGTCTGCTGCGGGCTGGGCGTTGGCCAAAAAGGCCTCCCAGCTGGCGTGACGCAGCACGGGGGCGTACTCGTGGTAGTCCAAGCCCGCGCGTCGCATGTGCTTGTCATCCATCGAAAAGCCCAAAGGCTCAATCAGGTGTAAAGCGCAGCCGGTGTTGGCTGCGAGGCGGATGACGTTGCCCGTGTTGGGCGGAATTTCGGGGTGAACGAGGACGATGTTGAACATGGGTTGAATTGTCGTTCATCCCCGCAACGTTGACGCCAAAGGCTCGCTAGCTTCGGTCCTCGCCAGCACCAGTCCCGTGACCTTGGCCGCGCCCGCAGCCTTTAACGCCCGTGCTGCGGCATACAGCGTTGCCCCTGTGGTCATCACGTCGTCCACCAACACCACATGCTGCCCGTGCAGCGCTGCGAGATGTGTGGGGTTGACCCAAAACGCGTGGGCAGCTTGGGCGATGCGCTCGATGCGTTTGGCGCCGACTTGATGCGCCCCAATGTCTTGTCGTTGCAGCACAGTGGCTGCTGTCTTGTGTGGTGCCAAGTGACGTGCCAGTTCGAGGGCCTGGTTAAAGCCACGCTCGCGCAAACGCGCTGGGCTGAGCGGGATGGGGATGATGCAATGCGCGGCTTCTAACGCAGGCTCTACCCACGGTGCGTGGCGCATGAGTTCGGCCAAGGCTTTGGCCAAGCCCGAGTCGGCTTGAAATTTAAAGCGTGCAATGCACTGCGACCACGGGAAGTCGTAGCTCACAGCCGCCACACACTGGTGCAGGGGCGAGGGTGTGTGCTGGCAGTTGCCGCAAGGCAGGCGTTGCAAGTGCAGGGCGCAGGTGGGGCAGCGTGGCACAGGTTGGGCAAAGGCGGTGATGCAGGGTTCGCACAGACTCATGCTGGGCCAGCGGCGACAGATGTGGCAAAGGCTAGGGGCTTTCAATCGCAGGCGCAACATGCCTTGTATTGGAAAGACATTGCGCCCTCGCAGGTTGAAGCGCGGCGCAACCTTTATGCGGGGTGCGGAGCCGAGATAATACGACTCATGTCTTCACAACCGTCTAGCGTCGCACGCCCTCCCTCACTCGACCCTGTGGCCTGTGCGCGTTGGGCCGCTTGGGCGCACGACACATCGCCTTGGTTGCACGAAGAAATTGCCCGCCGTATGGAAGATCGCTTGCAGTGGATTCGCTTGCAGCCCAAATCGTGGGTGGATTGGGCGCCGTTGAGCGGAGGCCTCAAAGCCCACACGCTGCTGCGGCAGCGCTACCCCCAAGCTCAAGTGACGGTGCTGGAGCCTACGCCACAACGCCAAACACAAGCGCGTGTTGCACTGGGCGGGCCTTGGTGGCAACGCTTGTTCAAGCAAGGCCCCAGTTTTACAGCGCCCGTGGCAGGGTGTGCTGACATGTTGTGGGCCAATATGGCGTTGCACACCAGCGCTGATCCGCAAGCCCTGTTGCAGCAGTGGCACCAATTGCTGGCTGTGGATGGGTTTGTGATGTTCTCGTGCCTCGGTCCTGACACTTTGAAAGAGCTACAGACTGTGTACCAAGCGCAGGGCTGGACGCCACCCGCCCACGCTTTCACGGACATGCATGACTGGGGTGACATGCTGGTGCAAGCTGGCTTTGCGGAGCCTGTGATGGACATGGAACGCATCACCCTCACGTATGCCGATGCCGACAGTTTGCTGGCCGATTGCCGCTTGCTCGGGCGCAACTTGCACCGTGAACGTTTTGCGGGCTTGCGTGGCAAGCAGTGGCTGGCGCAGCTCAAAACGGCGTTGTTGGCCTTGGCTCAGCCGCAGCAAGACGGACGTCTTGCGCTGACGGTGGAGGTGATTTACGGCCACGCCCTCAAACCGCTGCCGCGTCTGAAAGTGCAAAGCGAAAGCACCGTGTCGTTGCAAGACATGCGCACCTTGTTGTCTAAGAAATGAGCCACCTTATGTTTACCCTCTCGCGTCGCTTGATGTTGTCGTCTTTGGTTGTGCTGGCCTTGGCGGGGTGTAGTCCTGACAAGCCTAAGTTCAATGGCATTGACATCACAGGGGCAGATTACGCCCAAGATTTCACGCTCACCGATCACAACAACCAACGTCGCAGCCTGAGTGACTTCAAAGGCAAAGTGGTGGTGGTGTTTTTTGGTTACACGCAATGCCCCGATGTGTGCCCCACCTCGATGACCGAGTTGGCCGAAGTCAAACGCTTGCTAGGTGCGGATGCCGACAAGCTGCAAGGGGTGTTTGTGACGGTGGATCCCCCGCGCGACACCACCGAGTTGCTCAAGGCTTATATGGCCAACTTTGATCCCACGTTTGTGGCGTTTGTGCCTACGGCGGACGAGCTGGCTGATGTGGCCAAGCGCTTCAAAATTTATTACAAAAAACAAGAAGGCAAAACGCCCACCAGCTACACGATGGACCACTCAGCGGGTAGCTACGTGTACGACACACAAGGCCGCGTGCGTCTGTATAGCCGTTATGGTTCTGGGGCGAAGGTGCTGGCGCAGGACATTCAGACCTTGCTGAAAACCACGCCTTAAGCCTTAGGCGTATTCGGCCAGCGCGGCTTTCATCTTCTTCATCGCGGCCACTTCGATTTGACGAATGCGCTCTGCGCTCACGCCGTACTCGGCCGCCAGCTCATGCAGCGTCATGCCGCCTGAGTTGTCGTCGTTGACTTTGAGCCAGCGCTCCTCCACGATGCGGCGGCTGCGCTCGTCCAACACATTGAGCGCAGCGCTGATGCCATCAGACGCCAGTACATCGCGCTGGTGTGCGGCAATCATGGCGGTGGGTTCGTGGTTGACATCGGTCAAGTAGGCAATCGGGCCAAAGGCTTCGTCGCTGTCTTCATTGGGCGTGGGGTCGAGCAGCACATCGCCACCTGACATGCGCATTTCCATCTCCAGCACTTCTTCGGGCTTGACGTTGAGCTTGCTCGCAACGGCCTCCACCTCTTGGGTGTTGAGGCTGTTGCGGTGCGTGGCTTCGGTCGCGTCGGCCTTGAAGCCTTGCTTCATGGAGCGCAGGTTGAAAAACAGTTTGCGTTGTGCCTTGGTGGTGGCCACTTTGACCAAGCGCCAGTTGCGCAAGATGTATTCGTGAATCTCGGCCTTGATCCAGTGCAGCGCGTAGCTGACCAAACGCACGCCTTGGTCGGGGTCGAAGCGTTTGACGGCTTTCATCAAACCGATGTTGCCTTCTTGAATCAGATCGGCGTGGGGCAGGCCGTAGCCTAAGTATTGGCGAGACACCGACACCACCAAACGCAGGTGCGACAGCACCAGTTTTCCAGCGGCTTCGAGGTCGTTGTTGTTTTTGAGCTGACGCGCAAACTCCTGCTCTTGCTCAGGCGTGAGCATGGGCAAGCGGTTGGCAGCGGTGATGTAGGCATCAAGGTTGCCCAGCGACGGAACCAAACCCCAAGGGTTGGAAATGGCGAGTGGCTGTTGGGTGATAGCGGTCATGGTTTGTAGTCCTTTCGGATAACGATTCCTCATATTAGCACTCCGACGGTTAGAGTGCTAAACCCTGTGAATTTTAGGGGTTTACCCGTTGGTTGGGTGCGTCTTTAAATACTGTGTTTTTTAACATATACTGAAAATAATCACAGTATCCATAGGAGCTCAACATGCCACCGATGACCTTGGAGCGAATTGCCGTGCAGTGCTGCAAGAGCTGCGCGCATGTGCTGCATTCCGACTCATCTGAAACCCATTTGCGTTGCGGTTTGGGTTATTACGTGCAGCCCCCGCTCACGCGCAAGCAAGGCCGCATGGACAGCTACCCCGTGGTGGAGGCGCATGAGCGCTGCATGCGTTGGCGCGAAAGCTTGCAGGGCGTTTTAAAGTCCTGAGCGGGTTAGCCCAAGAGGGCGTCGGCAAACTCTTGGGCGCTGAAGGTTTCGAGGTCTTCCACGGCCTCGCCCACGCCGATGAAATACACAGGCACTGCTGTGGTGCGACTTTGCCCCCACAGCGCAATAGCAGCCAACACGCCACCCTTGGCCGTGCCGTCGAGTTTGGTGACGATGAGGCCAGTCAGGCCCAAGGCTTCATCAAACGCTTTGACTTGTGCCAGTGCGTTTTGGCCGGTGTTGCCATCAATCACCAGCAGCACTTCGTGGGGGCCAGTCTCATCGGCTTTTTGCACCACGCGTTTGATTTTTTTCAGCTCTTCCATCAGGTGCAGCTGTGTGGGCAAACGGCCCGCGGTGTCGACCAGCACCACATCTTTGCCGCGTGCACGGCCGGCAGTGACCGCATCAAAGCTCACAGAAGCTGGGTCGCCGCCTTCTTGACTGACGATCTCGACCGTGTTGCGCGTGGCCCAAACGGCAAGCTGCTCACGAGCGGCGGCGCGGAAGGTGTCGGCTGCAGCCAGCAACACCGAGGCACCGCTGTCGCTCAAGTGGCGTGTGAGCTTGCCAATGGAGGTGGTTTTGCCCGCGCCGTTGACGCCCGCCACCATGATGACGGTGGGCTTGTGTGCGCCGATGGTCAGTGTTTTTTCTAACGGTTGAAGCAAGGCCGCAATGGACGCCGCCAGCAGTGCTTTGACGGCGGAGGGTTCAGTGGTGGCTGTGTCTTTGACGCGTTGCTTTAAATCAGCCAGCAAATACTCGGTGGCTTGCACGCCTGTGTCCGCCATGAGCAGTGCGGTTTCGAGTTCTTCATACAGCACGTCATCAATTTGAGTGCCTGTGAAGACCGTGCTGATGCTTTGACCCGTGCGACGAAGACCTTGACCCAAACGCGCCATCCAGCTGGCGCGGGGGCGCTCGGCGGGCATGGGTTGTGGTGCGGCTTGTGCTGAAGCGCTGTTTGCGGATGTCGCAGTGCGGCTGTCTGCTGTCTCGGCCGTGGGCTGATCGGCGATTTTTTTCTTGAAGAAGCTAAACATGTGTGGGGGTTTCTAGAATCGGTCCATTCTATGAAAAGCCGCACACCTCCATCTTTCAATGCCTCCCCCGCCAAACCTGTGACTGAGAAAAAGCACAAAGGCGCGGGCGAGGTTCGCATCATCGGCGGCGAATGGCGCCGTACCAAGCTGCCCGTGGCTTTGAAGCCGGGGCTGCGTCCCACGCCCGACCGTGTGCGCGAGACCTTGTTCAACTGGCTCGGTCAGTCACTGGTGGGCTGGCGCTGCGTGGACCCCTTTGCAGGCACGGGCGCTTTGGGTTTCGAGGCCGCGTCACGCGGCGCAGCGCATGTGCAAGTGTGCGAGCTTGATCCTGCCTTGGTGGCGCAGCTCAGCAGCCAAGTCAACCGCCTCAAAGCGACGAACGTGCATGTGTTGAGAACCGATGGCGTGGCGTGCTTGCGTCAACTCAGCGCTGAGAGTGTGGACTTGATCTTCATTGACCCACCGTTTGACGGCGCGTTGTTTGAGCCCGCCCTGCAAGCCGCTGCCAAAGCCGTGAAGGCTGATGGCTATGTGTACCTCGAGTCCCCTGCCGCATGGAACGATGAGCAGCTCGCCCCCTTGGGCTTGGCGCTGCATCGCTACCTCAAGGCCGGCGCCGTGCACGCGCACTTGTTGCGTCGGATTGCATAATCAGCGTTCACTTTTAAAAGCAAGTAGGAGCATCACATGTCCCATCAAGTTGTGGCCATTTACCCCGGTACTTTTGATCCCATCAGCTTGGGCCATGAAGACATTGTGTTGCGCGCAGCGGCCATGTTTGACAAAGTCATCTTGGCCGTGGCCACGGCACACCACAAAAAAACCTTGTTCACCTTGGACGAGCGCATGGACATGGCGCGTGAGGCGATGGCCGCACATCCGCAAGTGGAAGTGGTGCCTTTCACCGGCTTGGCTCGCGATTTTGTGCGCACCCACAACGCCACCGTGATGGTGCGCGGGGTGCGGACGGTGACTGACTTTGACTACGAGTTTCAACTCGCAGGCATGAACCGCGAGTTGATGCCTGAAGTGGAAACCGTGTTCCTCACGCCAAGTGCGAAATACCAATTCATCTCCAGCACGTTTGTGCGTGAAATCTCACTGCTTGGCAGCGGTGACGATGGCAAAAACTTGGTGTCCGCAGGGGTGTACAAGCGCTTGTTGGCCAAGCGTGCAGCGAAGTGATGTGCTGCACTTGGCATGACTGATTTCTTGCTCATCCGTCACGGCGAGACAGCTTGGAATCGCGAGCTGCGGTTTCAAGGTCAGCTGGATGTGCCGCTCAACGACATGGGCTTTGAACAAGCCCAACGTTTGAAAGTTCGCATGGTCCAGGCCTTGGCCGAGTGGCAAGCGCAGGGGCGTGTGCCTACCCGACTCATCAGCAGCGACTTGCTACGTGCCCAACAAACCGCACAACCTGTGGCTGAGGTCTTGGGCCAGCGCTGCATCTTGCACGCGGGTTTGCGTGAGCAGTGCTATGGCGTGTTTGAAGGCATGCGCAGCCCCGACATTCAAGCCCAATACCCGCAAGCTTGGCAGCGCTGGTTGGCCTTTGATGCGGATGAGGCGGTGGAGGGCGCCGAAACCACGCGTGCCTTTCATGACCGTGTGATGGCTGCGTTGCAAGACATGGCACACCAATACGCGGGCGAGCACGTGGTGGTGGTCACGCACGGTGGCGTACTCGACATGGTGTGGCGCCATGCACAAGCCTTGTCGCTGAGTGGCCCGCGTGTGTGTGATATTCCCAATGCGGGTCTGAACCAAGTGGCCTGGCGTGATGGCCGTTTGCACATCCAAGTGTGGGCGGATGCCGCGCACTTGGCCGATTTGCCGGACCAACCTGTGTACAGCCAAAAGCGTTTGCTACAAGCGCGTGAGCCAGGCGCTGTGCAAACACATGCCAACGGTGTGGCCTAAGTGGCTGCGGGATAATTGACCATCGTTCAGCCCTTTGATGGATTTTTTATGGCCTTGATGATCACTGATGAATGCATCAACTGCGATGTGTGTGAGCCCGAGTGCCCGAACGAAGCCATTTACTTGGGCCCCGAGATTTACGAAATCAACCCCGACAAATGCACCGAGTGCGTGGGCCATTTCGACGAGCCGCAGTGCGTGCAGGTGTGTCCGGTGGCATGTATTCCCGTGAACCCTGCGCGGGTGGAGGGGCGTGATGCGTTGCTGGCAAAGTTTCGTGTGTTGCAGCAAACCGCACAGTGACAATGCTTCAGCCCTGCGGCACGTGGTGCTTTAAGGGGTAGCTGTTGCAGCAGCAGGCACCGCCTTGGCGGTGCTTTTCTTTTTCTGCTTGGCGTGGTTGGGCTCGGTTGCCGTGAAGTAGGGGCTTGCTGGCCTACGGCTGTGTGGGTGGCGACGGCTGGGTGTGTCAGACGCATTGCCAGCTGCCAGCGGTGCCGGTGGTGTGTGGATCAGCACCGGTGCGGTTTGTGCGGCTTGGCGTTGGGATTGCAAGCGTTGCTTTTCGAGTGCTTGTGCATCTCGCAACTCATGGGCGCTGGTGTTTGTGCTTGGCCCTGTCGAGAGGACTGAGGCGGGTTTGACTTCGGTGGCTGCTGCGTTTCCACATTGGCTGACTGTGCTGTAGGCCTCGCCGCAGCGGTACACCGTGTCGGCATAGACGGCGGTGCTGCACAGAAGCAGCACGCAAAGATCAGCCAGTTTGTGGCCTTTGGATGGGTGAGGTTTCAGCAAGCGTAGCCCCCGTTGTCTCAGTGCCAGGCAGCGTGGCCGGCCGAAGTGGTTTGGGCCGAGGTGGCTTGGCGGTGTGAATCATTTGCGTGGCTTTCACCATGTCGCCCGCAAGCAAATGCGGCAAGGCCAAGCTGGTGCGGGTGATGCAGTCTTCAATGGCGGTGCGTTGATCGGGGGCTGGTTTTTTCAACACCCAATTCGCAACCTCTGATTTCACACCGGGGTGGCCAATGCCAATGCGCAGTCGCCAGTACTGATCTGTGCCGAGCTGCGCATGGATGTCGCGCAGGCCATTGTGTCCGGCATGGCTGCCGCCGAGTTTGAGTTTGGCTTCGCCAGGTGTGATGTCTAACTCGTCATGCACTACCAAAATTTCTTGCGGTTGAATTTTGAAGAAACGAGCCAGTGCACCGACCGACTTGCCTGAGAGGTTCATGAACGTTTGGGGTTCGAGCAACCACACGTTCTCACCTTTGACGGACGTGCGTGCCACCAAGCCGTGGTAAGAACGGTCGGGTTGAAGCGATACCTTGAGGTCGCGCGCGACGGTGTCAACCCACCAAAAGCCGGCGTTGTGTCGCGTCGCTTCGTATTCCGTGCCGGGGTTGCCTAGGCCAACTATGAGTTTGATCATGTGTGAATTATCAATGAGGGCGCACCAATGAAAACGGCCCACCGAAGTGGGCCGTTGCAGCAATCTACGAAGAGATTACTTTTTCTTTTTAGCGTCTTCAGCGGGCGCTGCAGCGGGTGCTTCAGCTTCAGCTTTAGGCGCCACAACAGACACCAACACGGGGTTGTTTTTGCCGTGGATCACAGCCGTCACGCCTTTTGGCAAAGCGATGTCGCTGGCGTGCAAAGAGTGACCTTTGGTCAACTTGCTCAAGTCCACAGCGATGAACTCTGGCAATTCTTTAGGCATGCAAGAGATTTCCAATTC
>JBEEJP010000029.1:0-12786 GCA_041169125.1 Pseudomonadota bacterium | reverse complement strand
CCATGCAACTGGCGTGAGACCGTTTTGTAAATTTTGTCGCGGGTGAGCTTGAGCCGACTCAAGGCGTTACTTGATCCAAGCCGCCAATGTTTTGGCGTAGGCGTCAAAGTCTTGAATGGGGCGCTTGGCCACACCCGAGGCTTCGGCCGCACGTGCCACCGCAGGCGCAATGCGCTGGATGAGGCGGGTATCGAATGGCTTGGGGATGATGTTGTCCACACCAAACGCCAAATCCACGCCGGGGTAAGCGGCCTTGACTTCAGCCGTCACTTCCAACTTGGCCAAGTCAGCGATTTCGCGCACGCACGCAATCTTCATGGCCTCCGTGATTTTGGTGGCGCCGCAATCCAAAGCACCACGGAAGATGTACGGGAAGCACAACACGTTGTTGACTTGGTTGGGATAGTCCGAACGGCCGGTGGCGATGATGCAATCCGGGCGCACGGCTTTGGCCAACTCGGGACGAATTTCTGGCTCGGGATTGGCCAAGGCCAAGATGAGGGGTTTGTCGGCCATGGTCTTGACCATGTCTTGCGTCAACACACCAGGGGCAGAGCAGCCCAAGAACACGTCGGCACCGTTGACCGCATCGGCCAAAGTGCGCAGCGATGTTTTTTGTGCAAAGCGCGCCTTGGATTCGTCGTAGCCACCGGGACGGTCTTCGTAAATCACGCCTTTGGAGTCGCAGACATAAATGTTTTCGGTCTTCACGCCCAAGCCCACAAACACGCCCAAGCAGGCCAAGGCCGCGGCACCTGCGCCTGATACGGCCACTTTGACTTGGGTAATGTCTTTGCCTGCCAACTCCAAGCCGTTCAACATGGCGGCCGCAGAGATGATGGCCGTGCCATGCTGGTCGTCGTGAAAGACGGGGATGTTCATGCGCTTGCTGAGTTCACGCTCGATGTAGAAGCACTCGGGTGCTTTGATGTCTTCGAGGTTGATGCCCCCAAAAGTAGGCTCCATCGCTGCGATGATGGACACGAGTTTGTCGGGGTCATGCTCGTCGAGCTCAATGTCAAACACATCAATGCCAGAGAATTTTTTGAACAAGCAGCCTTTGCCTTCCATCACGGGCTTGCCGGCCAACGCGCCGATATCGCCCAAACCCAACACGGCGGTGCCGTTGGTGATGACGCCCACCAAGTTGCCACGGCTGGTGTACTCGTAAGAGGTCAGCGGGTCTTTTTCAATCTCCAAGCAGGGGTAGGCCACACCGGGTGAATAAGCCAAGCTCAAATCATGTTGGTTATCCAAAGGATGGGTGGGCTCCACACGGATCTTGCCCTTGGTGGGCGAGCGGTGGTAGTCGAGCGCGGCTGTGCGTAATTCTTGTTCTGCTGGGGTCATGAACACTGGCTCCGAATTATTTTAAAAATGGGGTCCATCCTAGCTGATGCAGCGGGCGAAATTGGCCGTCTGTATCCGTGCATACACTTATGCACTTTCCTGCTACACACCGCCCGCCTCTTCTCATGCAAGCCTTGTTGAATGCCATTGCCACGATGGCCCTGTCCACCGACGCCCAACGCGTGTTCCATGGCCGAGGCGGCTTGTATCCGGGTTGCGAGCACCTGAGCTTAGATGCCTACCCGCCAGTGATGGTGCTGACCAGCTTTCAAGCCCTGTCCGAAGAGGACTTGACCACGGTTGACGCAGCCCTGGCCGCACGTTGGGCACAGATTGCCCCTGACGATCAGCCCTTGAATTGGGTCTTTCAATGCCGCGCCGAAGGCCACCTAGAAACACGTTTGATGCGTGGCCACGTGCCCGATCCGCATGTGGTGAGTGAGAACGGCGACCGCTACCGCGTACATGTGCTCAAGGGCCAAAACCACGGTTTGTTTTTAGACATGGCCGAAGGTCGCGCATGGGTGCGCCGCTTTGTGCGCGAGTACGGCGCGGACCAGCCACGGCTGAAAGTCCTCAACCTGTTTGCCTACACCTGCGCGTTCTCGGTGGTGGCCCTGCAAGCAGGGGCCAAACAGGTGGTGAACGTGGACATGAGCCACGGCGCCATGGCCATTGGTCAGCAAAACCATGCACTCAACGGCCTCAGCACTGGTGCCACATTTTTGATGCATGACATTTTTAAGACGTGGGGCAAGATCACACGCAGCGGGCCTTACGGCTTGGTCATCGTCGACCCACCGAGCTACCAAAAAGGCAGCTTTGTGGCCAGCAAAGACTACGCCAAACTCATGCGCCGTTTGCCCGAGTTGCTGGCCCCTAGCGGGTATGCGCTGCTGTGCCTCAATGCCCCCGAGCTAGGTTTGGACTTCTTACAAGACCAAATGCAGGCACTTGCGCCTGAATTGCAATTTGTCGAACGCGTGGCCAACCCTGCGGTGTTTGCCGATGTGTCGAGCGAGCGTTCACTCAAAGTGTTGGCGTATCAAATGCCCGCCTTGGCAGCTTCATCTGAGGGCCACGCATGAGGTCGCCCATCTCCATCGTTGATGTGGACAACTGCGACACGTGGACCCGCTACCGCAGCGGTTTGTGCAACAGTTGTGCAGCCAACTGCTGCACCATGCCGGTCGAGGTGAAGATGGCCGACTTGATTCGCTTAGAGCTGGTTGACCCCTTTGAGGCCGAGCACGAAGAGCCCAAGCAAATCGCCAAGCGTTTGCAAAAGATGGGCGTGATTGAGCACTTTAATTTCAAAAACAGCATCTTCACGCTGTCGCGCCGCGCCAATGGCGATTGCCAAAACCTAGACGCCAAAACACGGCGCTGCACCGTGTACGACAAACGCCCCAACACGTGCCGACTGCACCCGCAAGTGGGCCCCAAGCCCAACTACTGCCCCTACGGCGCCGTGCGTTAAAGCCTAATTGAGCACATCCAATAAATCTTGCGTGTCACGAATGATGGGCTGCGCCAACTGCAAGAGCAAGTGACTGTCTGTGGCTTGTTGCGCCCAGCGGTTAGAGGCTTCCAACACAGGGTGTGCGTGCAAGTAGTCGGGCACTTCATAGTCTGGGCTTTGCTGCTTGAACGAATGCAACATGCTGAGGTAGCCAGAAAAATACAAGCTGAACATCAACGCATTCGCGGCTTCTTGCGTGATCTCACGCCGTCCCACCAATTGCAAAAACAAAGCTTTGGCTGTTTCGATGGTGGGTAACTCATGGGCATTGAGTTGAAATTCTTCGTCCAAGGCTTGGCAGGCTTTGTCCCATTGCGCGAGCGCATCTGTCATGTCGTCATCGTTTCTATGTGGCTTCAAGCCAGCATTGTGCCTTTGCATTTCTTGGCGCCACAACGGCAGACGTATTTGGCCCTGAGTTCATCGGTCAAGGGCTCGTCACTCACCAAGCCATAGTTGAAGGTGAGCTCTTCGCCTCGCCAAACCTGGCGACGGGTTTGAATGAAGATGCGGCCATCGACCTCCACCGGCTCACAGTTGGGGCGGCACGAATGGTTGATCCAACGCGAGGCATTGCCGCCATGCAAGCCATCAATCACGCGCGTGTCGTCGATGTGAAAGTAAAACGTGTGCTCGGGTTGATTTGGGTCGTGTGGGTGGCGACGTTGCGCCTCAGCCATGCTGATGATTTCACCCACGTACTCGATGACTCTCTCGCCTGCGGCTAGGTGGCACAAGGCGAACACGCCTTTGCCATGCACACGGGAGGAGAGGACTTCGAAACGTGGGTGATTCATCCCTCACAGATTACTTCAAAACACCCGCGAAGTAAGCCGACAACGCGTCATACGCGTCCAACGGCAACACGTGTGCCACGTATTGGTCGGGGCGCACCACGATCATGCAGCCTTGCTCACGGTTGATGCCGCGCATGTCAAAGATGTCGCCCACGCCTTTGTGGTCCACGCAGAACACTTTTTCGTGATCTTGCAAGCCCAGCTTGCCCGTTTTGGGCTTCAACAACGAGGGCATGTGTTCGTAAGCCAGTTGTTCAAAGGTTTGTTGGAACACGGCGCGGAAATCGATGATGGCATCAATGTCCTCGCCCTTGCGCGTGTGTTTGACCACGGGCGAATTGGGGTGGGTTTCCAACCAATCCGCCAACTTGTGAATGGCGGAGCCTGCGTTGGAGCTGTCGGCCTTACCTGCGAAGGCATAAATGCGCCAGCGTGCGTCCGCCTCAGCCACATGGCCGAGTTGCATTTGCTTGGCATCCGACAAGCGCACCACGGGTGCAGAGTGGAAGCGACGGCCCACCTCTTCGCCTTTGGCCAGGGCTTGGTGTGTGCTGGCTGCAAACAAATACGAGGTGTCGTACTTCACCGCCGTGCCGCCGGTGAACTCTAAGTTTTCTTTGAACTGGCGAATGATGCGCGGTTCTTCTGTGCCATCGCGCTCGGCCTGCGTGGTGGGCGCAGACATGACGCGCGCCCATTTGTGGTCGGTTTCGACCAAACGCTTGGCTTCGGTCAAACGCTCTTTAGAGTAGCTGCGCAACAAGCTGGCATCGGCACGGCCTTGCAGCACATGCACCAGCTTCCAGCCGAGGTTGAACGTGTCTTGCATCGACACGTTCATGCCTTGACCTGCTTTGGGGGAATGGGTGTGACAGGCATCGCCTGCGGTGAACACACGTGGGTTGCGGTCTTCACCCTCGGGCACATCGTCAAAACGGTCGGTGATGCTGTGACCAATGTCGTAGATCGACCACCACACCACTTCTTTCACGTCAATCGTGTAGGGTTTGATGATGCGGTTGGCCGCAGCAATCATGTCCTCTTGTGTGAGCTTGCGTTGTGCAGCTTTCTCGCCCACATTGAGTTTGTCCAACTCCACATACATGCGGAACACGTAGCCCCCTTCACGCGGCAAGATGAGCACGTTGCCCTCTTTGGCTGAAGAGATCAAACACTTTTGGCGCACATCGGGGAAATCGGTGTTGGCCAAAATGTCCATCACGCCCCACGCTTGGTGGGCGGCGTCGCCATGCAGTTCACCGCCAATGGATTTGCGCACTTTGGAATGCGCACCGTCGCAGCCCACCACATAGTTGGCGCGCACCGTGCGCGTGGCCCACCAGTTGATACCTGTGGCGTCTTTCAAGGTGACGGTGACGGGGTGATCGTCGGTGGTGGGATCGATGGTGAGGCTTTCGACTTCCCAACCGTAATCGGGCTCTAAGCGTGAGGGTGAGTTCTTCATCACCTCAATGAACAACTCGTGCAGGCGCGCTTGGTTGATCAAGATGTGCGGCATCTCCGAGCTGTCGTCAGCCACGTCTTGCACGCGACCCACGCGTTTGATGTGGTCGGGGTTCTTGGGATCAGGCATCCAAAACGCGGTTTGGTTGACCCAATACGTTTCGCGCTTGACCTTGTCGGCAAAGCCAAAGGCTTGGAACATTTCCATCGTGCGCGTGTTGATGCCGTCAGCCTTGCCTTTGATGATGTTGCTGGGCATGCGCTCGATGATCATGGTGTCGATCTCGGGGAACTGCGACAACTGGGCGGCTAAGCACAAACCTGCAGGGCCCGTGCCTGCAATCAGCACATCCACTTTTTCGGGCAAGGGTTCGTTGGTGCCACGGTTGCGGCGATTGGGTGCGGCTTGCTTGATATCAGGGCTACCACCACGAAAACCGTTTTTATAAAACTGCATGTCTTGTCTCCATCAGATTGAAAGGGGCGAAACTCGGGATGACGCAAATAATAACTGTACTTATTATTATCCGTCAACATGGTATGTATGATTACCATATTGGTTTCCCTAAGCTAAGGAACATAGGCATGTCCATGCAAGACATGGCGGGCCACTTAATCCGCCGCCTTCACCAGCAATCGACCCAGCTCTTTGTGTTGCGCACACAAGCCGCAGGCTTTGACCTAACGCCCGTGCAATACGCGGCCATTGAGGCCATTTACGAAAACCCAGGCATCGACCAAGCCAGGGTGGCCGAAATGATTGGTTACGACCGCGCGACCATTGGCGGGGTGATTGAGCGCTTAGAGAAAAAAGACTGGATCAACCGTGAAGTCAGCGAGCAAGACCGCCGCGCACGCGTGCTCTCGCTCACAGCCAAGGGCAAGAAAATTCGCAACGCGCTAGAGCCCATCGTGCAAGAGCTACAAAAAGACATCCTGCAACCATTGGGCTCAGCCGACCAAGCACGCTTCATTGAGTTGGCGCGCAAGGTGATATATCACGCCATAGCATCGACAGATGCCTAGCCAAATTGCTCAAGCAGCGTGGCACAGACTAATAGTCCTTTTTGCCTCGTATAAAAAACAGATAACCATATCTCTTTTCCTTTAATAAGTCATAGCGTCATTGATTTAAATAAAAAAATATGAGAAAAAATTTATTAAGATGTAAACTTGAAGCATCTTATTAAAGAAAACAGCCATGGACTACCCCCACCGTGCAGGGCGGCTTATTCAGCAGCCAACTGGCTATAAAGCATTCATTCCAGCACCATTGCCGCCTGACCCTCCGCTGATTTACAGCGGGGAGTTGCAAAGCTTGCTGTCAGACGCTGACCGCAACATCGGGCGTCTGGATGCACTGGCCTCCATGCTGCCCAACCCCGACTTATTCGTAGCCATGTACGTTCGCCACGAAGCGGTGTTGTCATCACAGATTGAAGGCACTCAAAGCACGTTGGAAGACGTGCTTGCATACGAAGCAGACGCACTGCGGGACGACACCCCAAAAGACGTAGAAGAAGTCGTCAACTACGTGCGTGCCATGAACCATGGTTTAGAGCGCTTGCCGGACCTACCGTTGTCATTACGCCTGCTCAGAGAAATCCATGCCGAACTCATGAAAGGCGTGCGCGGTGGAGAAAAATCGCCTGGAGAATTCCGCACCTCGCAAAATTGGATTGGAGGGCGCGGCAGTTCTTTGCGTGATGCGGCCTTCATTCCACCACCGCCCCATGAGGTCATGAATACCTTGGGTCAACTGGAAAACTTCTTGCACACAGAGCGCTCGCGGGTTCCACTGCTCATTCGCTGCGGTTTGGCGCATGCCCAGTTTGAAACCATTCACCCATTTTTGGATGGCAATGGTCGCGTAGGCCGGCTGCTCATCACACTCATGCTGTGTGAGGAAAAGGCGCTGTCGCGACCACTGCTTTACCTGTCACTCTTCCTCAAAGCGCACCGCGCCGAGTACTACGACCGCTTGACCGCCATTCGCATGCAAGGGCATTGGGAACAGTGGCTCATGTTTTTCTTGCGAGGTGTCAGCGCTACCGCGCTGGCCGCCACGCAAACCGCCAAAGACATTGTGGCCTTGCGCGACACGCACCGCCATGAGGTAGCCAAAAACGCCAAAGCACTCACATTGTTGGACCATCTGTTTCGCCACCCCACGGTATCGGTCAACAGTGTGCGCAAGCTGATGGGCTGCACATTTCCTACAGCCTCTAAATTGATCACCGACTTTGAAACACGCGGCTGGCTGCAAGAATTCACCGGCCATGAACGCAACCGGCTTTGGCGCTATCGCCCTTACCTAGAGCTTTTTCACCGCGAAACGCTGGACGCAATGGTTGGCACTCACCCCACGGACGCTTAAACAGGCCCACACTCGACTGGCTCGACCGCCAAACTGCTTTTTCAATCGCCAGCAACACCGCAACCCATGTACTGCGCCCGCACGCGGCAGGTCATGTCCATGGCGATGTCACTGCGGCCAAGGACAACCTGCTCATTCAGGGCGACAACCTGCAGGCCCTCAAGGCCCTGCTGCCGTTTTACCGGGGGCAGGTCAAGTGCATCTTTATTGACCCGCCGTACAACACCAAGAGCGCGTTCGAGCATTACGACGACAACCTAGAGCACAGCCAGTGGCTGAGCATGATGCTGCCGCGCTTGCAGGTCTTGCGCGACTTGCTGAGCGAAGACGGCTCGATCTGGGTGACCATCGACGACAACGAAGGCCATTACCTCAAGGTAATGATGGATGAGGTGTTTGGGCGGGGAAATTTTGTAGCGAATAACGTTTGGCAAAAGCGTTACTCACGCGAAAACAGAGAATCAATTGGCGACGTACATGATCACTTGTTGTTATACGTAAAGTCACCTGAAAAATTCAAGGCTGTCAGAAATCGAATTCCTCTCGATGAGGCGCAAGCCAAGATTTATAAGAATCAGCAAAACCCGAAAGAGACTGATCCTGCTAAGCGCTGGCGTGGCTTGCCTATGGCTGCTCAGGGTTACCGCCCAAATCAGATGTATGTCATCACGGCGCCGAACGGCAAGCAACACACACCGCCTGAAGGTAGATGCTGGTCAACGATTGAAAGCGAATATTTGAAACTTCGGGAAGCAGGACGAATTTACTGGGGCAAAGATGGAAATGCTCAACCCAGCGTTATCCGTTTTCTCTCAGAAGTCGAAGGCCTTGTGCCTTGGACATGGTGGAATCATGAAGAAGTAGGCCACACAGACGAAGCTAAAAAAGAGGTCATGGTTTTATTTGAGAGCGGCGATGTTTTTGGAACACCAAAACCAGAAAGACTTCTACATCGAGTTCTTCATATCGCCACCAACCCCGGCGACCTCGTCCTCGACAGCTTCCTCGGCAGCGGCACCACCGCCGCCGTCGCCCACAAAATGGGCCGCCGCTGGATCGGCATTGAAATGGGCGAGCACGCCACCACCCACTGCGCACCGCGCCTGCAAAAAGTGATCGACGCCGAACAAGGCGGTATCAGCACCGCCGTGGGCTGGCAAGGTGGCGGCGGCTTTCAGTTGCTGCAGTTGGGTGCACCGCTGTTTGACGAGCATGGCGACATTCACCCCGAGGTGCGCTTTGCCGACCTGGCCGCTTTTATCTGGATGCGCGAGACCGGCACCGCCTTGCCCACCAGCCAAGCCAGCGGCCCCATGCCACTGCTGGGTGTGCACGAGGGCACGGCGTATTACCTGTTGTTCAACGGCATTTTGGGTGAACGTGTTACCCGCCCACCTGCGGGCCTTTGTGCTGGCTACCGTGCGGCACTTGTTGAACGAGCAACGCATCCCACTGGTCCAACTGGCACGCCACCAATACCCCTTGATGCAAAAGCTGGCCCTACGCATTGAAGAGCTGCGCGACAAAGCGGCCAAAGCCACCTTCACCCAACTGGTTCTGGACGGTGGCTGGACGCTGGAAACCACGCCTGAAATCGCTTTTGTGTTTGAAGCCAACCGCTACCCGGTGCCCGCCAACAAGCTGTACCGAGGCAAGTTCAAGTTCAGCAAACACTTCTACCCCGTGCCTGCCGACCTGGAAGACGGCGGCGAAGAATGGCGCTGCGCCATGGCGATTGACGATCACCCCAAAGTCAAACGCTGGGTGCGCAACTTGGACTCGGACCCTGTGGCCGGGTTCTGGCTGCCCACATCGAGCGGGCGCTTTTATCCAGATTTCGTTTGCGAATTGAACGATGGGCGCGTGCTGGTAGTGGAATACAAAGGCACCCACATCAGCGGCATGCCCAAAGAAATCGAAAAGGGCGAAGTCGGCAAAGTCTGGGCTGAACGCAGCGGGGGCAAGGCATTGTTTGCGATGGTTTTCAAGAACCTGGACGGGAAGAATGTGGCGCAGCAGCTGGATTCGGCGATCAACAATCCATGAGCAACGCTGCCGAAAAGTGGGAAAGATTTCTTGATCCCGATGTTTTACGTCCCTCTCTGCTGTCGGCAACGATGTTCATCACCGCATTTGAACTTCTGAAGGATTCCATCGTTGATCGTGTTCGGGACTTTTACACGCTTGGTTGGGGAGACAAAACATTCATATCCCCCGAATACGAGCAAGGGATTCTTACCAAAGACAAGAATGGGAGGCCTCTGCCCGCATCACTGGATTGGCTTCGAGAGCATGACGCCATTAATGAAGCAGATCTTCAAATCTTCAAGCGTCTGGCAGATATCAGAAATCAACTGGCTCATGAGCTTTTCAGCGTCGTCACGGGTCAAGTGCCATCTGAATACGAATCGCATTTTCCTGCGCTGATCGCTTTGCTACGCAAAGTCGAAGTTTGGTGGATTGTGAATGTCGAAATCACGACCAACCCAGATTACAACGGGCAAGAAATTGATGAGGATGGGATTACACCCGGCGCACTGATATCACTGCAAATGCTGATCGAAGTTGCATCTGGCAGCACTAAACATCTTGAACAATGGCGCAAGATAAGTTCACCTAGGAAATAGTCTTCTCGCAAATATTTACTCCACCGTCACCGACTTAGCCAAGTTGCGAGGTTTGTCCACATCGGTACCACGCGCACAGGCTGTGTGATAGCTGAGCAACTGCAAAGGCACCACATGCAAGATGGGCGAGAGTACGCCATAGTGCTCGGGCATGCGAATGACGTTCACGCCTTCGCTGCTTTCAATCTTGGTGTCGCCATCGGCCAGCACATACAACACACCGCCGCGCGCGCGCACCTCTTGCATATTGCTTTTGAGCTTTTCAAGCAGCGCGTCGTTAGGGGCCACGGTCACCACCGGCATCGCGCTGGTCACCAAGGCCAAGGGGCCATGCTTTAACTCACCCGCGGCATAGGCCTCGGCGTGGATGTAGGTGATTTCTTTGAGTTTCAAGGCGCCTTCTTGCGCAATGGGGTAGTGCGTGCCACGGCCCAAGAACAAGGCGTTTTCTTTGCTGGCGAATTCTTGTGACCACGCAATGATTTGCGGCTCCAGCGCCAACACGGCTTGCAAGGCAGCGGGCAAGTGGCGCATGGCTTTGATGTGTGCAGCTTCTTCTGCATCGCTCAAGCGGCCTTTGGTTTGGGCCAGCGCCAGCGTGAGCAAGAACAAACCCGCCAGCTGTGTGGTGAAGGCCTTGGTGGAGGCCACACCAATCTCAGCGCCCGCACGTGTGACGTAAGCCAGCTTGCACTCGCGCACCATGGCACTGGTGGATACGTTGCAAATGGTGAGCGTGTTCGTCATGCCTAGGCTTTGCGCGTGACGCAGCGCCGCCAAGGTGTCGGCGGTTTCGCCACTTTGCGTGATGGTGACCACCAAGGTGTTGGGGTTAGGCACGGATTCGCGGTAGCGGTATTCGCTGGCAATCTCAACTTGGCAGGGCACTTTGGCAATTGCCTCAATCCAATACTTGGCCGTGCAGCCGCTGTAGTAGCTGGTGCCGCAAGCGAGGATGAGCACGTTGTCGATGGCTTTGAACACCGAGTACGCGCCGTTGCCAAACAACTCGGGGGTGATGCCTTCCACGCCTTCGAGCGTGTCGGCAATGGCGCGCGGTTGTTCGAAGATTTCTTTTTGCATGTAGTGGCGATAAGGCCCGAGGTCGGCAGCGCCGCTGTGTGCATGCACGGTTTTGACTTCACGTGTCACGGCTTTGTGGCTGCGGTCTTGCACCCAATATTTGCCGATTTGAATGTCCACCACATCGCCTTCTTCGAGGTAAACAATTTGATCCGTCACACCCGCCAAGGCCATGGCATCGCTGGCCAAGAAGGTTTCGCTGTGCTCTTTGCCCACACCCAAGATGAGCGGCGAGCCAGCGCGTGCACCAATGACACGGTGCGGTTCGTCTTTGTGAAACACCGCAATGGCGTAGGCACCATGCAACTGCGTAATCGCGGCTTTGACCGCATCAAACAAATCGCCGTTGTAGAGGCTATCCACCAAGTGGGCAATGACCTCGGTGTCGGTTTGGCTCAAAAACTCATAGCCCTTGGCTTGCAAGGCGGCGCGCAACTCGTCGTGGTTTTCGATGATGCCGTTGTGGACCAGGGCCACACGCCCCGGCTTGTTCGGAGCGTCTTTCCCATCTTGGCCGGCTTTGTACTCACCCGCGCCAGCGCCTGTGCCGTGGCTGAAGTGTGGGTGCGCGTTGTGCACGGCAGGCGCACCGTGCGTGGCCCAGCGGGTGTGTGCAATGCCAATACCGCCTTCAATGTGATCAGCCTTGACTTGGTCCATCAACTCAGACACACGAGCCGTGCTGCGTGCGCGCTGCAGGCCGCCTTGCTGAGCGCCAAGACTGGCGGCATGCACCGCCACACCGCAAGAGTCGTAGCCTCGGTATTCCAAACGCTGCAAACCTTGCACAAGGATGGGAACGATATTGCGGGTAGAAACGGCGCCGACGATGCCACACATAAAGAGCACTCCTGAATTGGGTTGCCCGAATATTAAGCAAGACAACTGGAAATTTCTTGTTTATTTTTTTGTTTATTTGAACGAAAATTCCAACATTCACATAAATTGAAATTTAATTCCAAATTAAGTCAAATATGCAACAGGAATTTCTTGACGAAACCGACTTGAAGCTGCTCAACGCTTTGCAGCACAACAGTGCCATCAGCAATGTGGCACTGGCCGAGCAGCTACACATCTCCCCCCCCACCTGCCTGCGCCGTGTCAAGCGTTTGACCGATGAAGGCTGGATTGAACGACAAATAGCGGTACTTTGTTCCGATAAATTAGGCGCTGCGCTTGGTCACGGCCTCACCGCGATGGTTGAGGTGACGCTAGACGCGCAGGGTGCGGAACACCTAGACGCGTTCGAGCAACGCGCTTGCGCTGAAGACGCCGTGCAGCAATGTTGGCGCGTGTCGCCGGGGCCTGACTTTGTGTTGGTGGTGCAAGCGGCAGACATGCCCGACTACTTGGCCATCACACAGCGCCTGCTCACGCAAGACGCGAATGTGCGCAACGTGAAGGCATTTTTTGCCACCAAGCGCGCCAAGTTCACCACCACTTGGCCGGTCTTGCGTCACACATGAAAAAGGCAGCCTAGGCTGCCTTTTGTTTTTTTCTGGGGAAGGGTTATGACTTTGGCTTCTTCTCTGGGCGTTTCCAGTTGGCAATGCTCACTTGCTTGCC
>JBEEJP010000028.1:0-13009 GCA_041169125.1 Pseudomonadota bacterium | reverse complement strand
CCGTGCGTGGGTGGGCCATGAGCGCGAGCTTGTCGGTGTAGGTGCCTTTGAGTTTGCTCAAACTCCGGTGCTCCAAAATTTTGGCGGGCAACGGGTAGTCTTCGGCCAATTTTTCCAACACTTCTTCGTCGGTGCTGCGTGCGCCGGTGGCGGTTTTTTTGATGACGGGCAAGCCCAGTTTGTCAAAGAAGATTTCGCCCAACTGTTTGGGCGAGGCCAAGTTGAAGGGTTGGCCTGCAATGTCATACGCCTCGGTTTCAAGCTGCAAGATGCGTTGGCCCAGCGCATGGCTTTGCGCGGCGAGTGTGGGGGCGTCAATCAACACGCCATTGCGCTCAATGCGGTACAGCGCTTCGCTGCTGTCCATCTCCAGTTGGTAGATGTGGCTCAGCTGCGCGTCCGCTTGCAAACGTGGCCACAGCACGTGGTGCACGTCCAGCGTCATGTCGGAGTCTTCGCACGAGTATTCGGTGGCGCGGGCCACGTCGACTTGCGAGAACGGAATTTGGTGCGCACCTTTGCCACACAGGTCTTCGTAGCTCAAGCCTTTGCGGCCCACATGGCGCTCGGCCAAGCTGGCCAAGCCGTGCGGCTTGTGCACTTCGAGCACATAGCTTTGCAGCATGGTGTCGTGGGCGTAGCCCTGCACCTCAATGCCATGGTTGGCCATGACGTGTCGGTCGTACTTGATGTGCTGGCCTAGTTTTTTGGCGTTGGGGTTTTCAAACCAAGGCTTGAGTTTGGCCAGCACGTCGTGGAGTGGCAGTTGCTCGGGCGCATCGCCATAGCTGTGCGCGAGTGGGATGTAGCAAGCCTCGCCGGGTTTGACAGAAAAGCTCAGGCCCACAATTTCGGCACGCATCTCGTCGAGCGACGAGGTTTCGGTGTCAAACGCCACCAACTCGGCAGCTTGCAGCTTGGCCAGCCATGCATCAAACGCCTCCCAGGTGAGCACGCAGTCGTAATGTTTGTCGCTCACCGCAGACACGGTGGGTTCGGGTTCGTCAAACAAGCCCGGCGTGGGTTCAAACTTGGGCTTGGCTGAAGCGGCTTTGCCACCTGCACTTGACGCACCCGTTGCACCATCATGGCCCTCGGCCATGGCTCGGGCCAAACCTTTGAAGCCATAGGTTTCGTAAAAGCTTTGCAACGCAGCTTTGTCAGGCTCGGCCAAGTGCAAGGCGTCGAGTGCGGGCAAGCCCGACACGTAGGCCGACAAATCGCAATCGGTTTTCATGGTGACGAGTTGGCGGCCTTTGGGCAACCAGTCGAGGGCTTGGCGCAAGTTCTCGCCCGCCACGCCTTTGATGGCGCTGGCGTTTTGAATGAGGTTGTCGAGCGAGCCATATTCCATCAGCCACTTGGCGGCAGTTTTGGGGCCAACCTTGGCCACACCGGGCACGTTGTCCACGGTGTCGCCCACCAAGGTTTGGTAATCGATCATCAAATGGGGAGGCACGCCAAACTCGGCGGTCACACCGGCCACGTCGCGCTTTTTGCCGTTCATGGTGTCCATGATGGTGATGTGTTCGTTCACCAGTTGGCTCAGGTCTTTGTCGCCGCTGGACACCACCACACGCACGCCTTGGTGGGCAGCGGTGACGGCCAAGGTGGCAATCACGTCATCGGCTTCGACGCCCGGCACATCAAGCACTGTCCAACCCAGCATGCGCACCATGGCGTGGATGGGTTCGATTTGCGAGCGCAAGTCGTCAGGCATGGGCGAGCGGTTGGCTTTGTACTCGGGGTACATCTCGTCGCGAAAGGTGGGGCCTTTGGCGTCAAACACGCAGGCGGCAAAGTCGGTGGGCACTTCTTTGCGCAGGGCTTGCATCATGTTGATCATGCCGCGAATAGCGCCTGTGGCGGCGCTGCTGGGGTCACCGGGCACTGCGCGCAGATCGGGCATGGCATGAAAGGCGCGGTAGAGGTAGCTGGAGCCGTCGACCAGCAGCAATGTTTTGGGTTCACTCATAGGCCGTGATTGTGCCGTGGGCTCTACGTCGCGTTTTAGCGGCGCTGGGTACCGGCGAAACCCGCATGAACTGGGCTTTTGTGTATAGATTAGTGCTAGCATCCGATTAAATTAATACTTATTGATTGAATGAACATGTCAAATCAACGAATAATCACTCAAAGACGCGGCTGGCTCTCCGCCTTGGCCACCAGTGCTTTGGGCTTGGTCACCCCACCAGCATCCGCCAACCGTGGGACAGCCAAGACCGTCAGCCCGACTTCAGCCCCCAAGCAGCTCGACCTTGTGACGGCTTGGACCAAAAACTTTTCGGGCATGACGCAAAGTTTGGATCGGTTTGCAAGCCGCGTGTATGAGTTGTCAGAAGGCTCGTTGCGCATTCGGTGGGCACACCAAGACCAAGCCAATATGAGTGCGCTTGATCTGCTAGATGCGGTCGCAGCGGGCAAGATCGACATGGCGCATTCAACCTCGTATTACTGGACACGACGTTCGGTGGGATTTAACTTCTTCGCCACTCTGCCATTTGGCATGCTGCCCAATGAGCACTACGCGTGGCTGCGATACGGAGGTGGTTTGGCACTGTGGCAAAAATTAGCAGCGCAGCACGGCGTGCACGTGCTGCCGTGTGGCAACACCGGTGTGCAAATGGGCGGCTGGTTCCGAGAGCGTTTGCACAGCATCGATGATTTGAAAGGTTTGAAAATTCGATACCCGGGCATCGGCGGCGAAATTTTCAAACGCATGGGCGCCATTCCAACCATGTTGCCCGCCAGTGAGTTGCGTGCAGCCTTGGGTGACGGACGCTTGGATGCAGCGGAGTGGGTATCGCCTTGGGGTGATTTAGACCTAGAGATGCACACGGTCGCCAATCATTATTATTTCCCTGGCATCCATGAACCGGGTCACACCCTAGAGCTACTCATCAATCCATCGGTATGGTCTGGTTTAACCGCGCACCAGCGCAAGGTGATTGAAACAGTTTCTTGGTTGGAGTTTTCGGACATGCACGGCATGCTCAATCACGAGAATGCTCGGGCATTGCAAGACATGATGAAACTGCCCAAGGTTCAAGTTCTGCGTTTCCCCAACGACATCATCACCCAGTACAGAAAACTCACCCCCAAGGTCATTGAAGACGCGGTGAGTCATGACGCAACAGCGCAAACCATCTGGAAGAGTTACAGCACTTACATGCGCCAACAAATGCGTTGGGCTGAATTGTCCGACCGCGCATACTGGCAAGCACGTTATCAGTAAACAACGTGCGCTGACATGCAGACCCACACACGTCAAGCCCTGATCTGGCGCGCTTGGTGGATCGTCATGGTCTTGATGTGCGCATTCTTTGTGGCGTATGCATGGCGCGTGCATGACTTCATTGCGTCCCGCTTAGAGTCACAAATCAAAACACTGACCGTGCTCACACGCTCCCATGTGTTGCAGTCGTTTGCCGAAATCGACGAGAGCCTGCGCGGTGTGCGCTTTGAATTCGAAATCTCCGGCCCCGGCATTGATGAAGGCAAATTAGAAGCCTCATCGACCCCCGACACGGCACAGCTTCTTGCGCCCTTTCGTTGCATGGTGCTGGTCAACAGCACGGGCGACGCTTATTTGCGATCACCCGCACAGTGCTATGTGCCCGACTTGGGAACATGGATTGAAGAAATTCAAAACCGCTTACACACACCCGACATCATCTACACCACCTATGTGACCTCTGCTGACACAGGCAAATCCCGCTTGATCAGAGCCATTGTGTTGCAGTACCCCGATGGCAGCTTTGGGGGACTGGCCATGGCGTTGTTGGACACTGAAAAAATCTTGGGCCATTTGGGTGAGTCTGGCTACCACGGTGTGCAAAACAGTTTCTCGCTGATCGAGAACAACCCTTTACGCGACACACAAAGCATGATGCAAGTGCGCACACCACATGGCATGGCGCAACTGAACATGCAATTGACCTATGCCAGCGGCACGTTGATGAAAGAGTGGCTCGGCAGTGTCTTGCCGCCTTTCATCGGTTTGTTGGCCGTGTTTTTTATTCTTTGGCGGGGGGCTAAGACATTGAGCGAGGTTTTGGCGCAACAAGCCCAAAGCGTGTTGCTGGTCGAGCGCTCAAAAATCGAGAATGAAATTCAAGCGCAGTTCTTGGCCAATATGAACCACGAGTTGCGCACCCCGATGAACGGCGTTCTCACCGCGGCCGAGCTGTTAAGCGAAACCGCCTTGCAACCGCATCAGCAACATTTGTTGCAACTGATTCAACGTTCGGGCAATTTTCTTCTGAACATCGTGAATGATGTTCTGGACATCGGAAAAATTCGAGCGGGCAAACTCACGCTTGAAAACGCCCCGTTCACTGTGCTGGACGCCTTAGAAGACGTTGCCAACATCGTGGCGCCTTTGGTGCATGACAAAGGTTTGCTGCTGTTGCTAGAGTTTGATGTGCACGCTTGTGTCCAAATCAAAGGTGACAAAACACGCGTGCAACAAATCATGCTGAACTTGGTCAGCAATGCCGTCAAGTTCACCACGCAAGGGTTTGTGTCTTGCCGTTTTTATCTTGAGCCCATGCCCAATGCCCGTGAGGTTGGTGCAGTGATGTACTGCTTAGAAATTCAAGACACAGGCATGGGTATGGACATGACCCAATCTCAGTGGTTGTTTGAGCCTTTCCAACAAGCAGACATCAGCATCTCTCGGCGCTTTGGTGGGACGGGGTTAGGGCTGGCCATTGTGCGGCAGTTGGTGCACATGATGGACGGCACAGTCACTGTGAATAGCCAAATCAACCAGGGGTCTACATTTCGTGTCCAATGGCCCGCCCTGCAAGTCCCCACGCCCCAACCAGCGGCTGATCAAGCATGGCAATCGCTGGTCGTCAGTTTTGTGCTGCAACCCGGCATCCACCAAGCGCCATTGACACACAGCCTGCAAGTGCATGCCAAGCATCTGGGGTTGCGTTGCATTCCTCCTGAGGACATAGATGCGCCACAATGGCATGCGAGCCACAAGGTCATCTTGACCAATGCTTCGCAGGAAGCTCTCGCGATGCACACACGCACAGCAGACACCTGCGTGATACAACTGTGCACACCCGGCGAAGTTTGGCACCTCAAGACACCCGACAGCAGTTCGCGATTACTTTCTTTGTCGTGCCCGTTACGGCGATGCGATATTGAGCAGACATTGCGCACCTTGATGGCCCCCCAACAGCGGAGGCCTGTAACCACCTTGCCGGCCAATGACATCGCACGGCCGCAACCCCTTGGCTTGCGAATTTTGGTGGCCGAAGACAACAACGTCAATCAGGTATTGATTCGGCAAATATTGGCCAACCTCGGCTGCCAAGTTGACCTTAGCGGCAATGGCCAAGAAGCCCTTGATCTGTTTGAAAAGAACCGTTACGACGTGATTTTGATGGACTGTCAAATGCCCATCATGGATGGGTTTAAGGCCACACAAAAGATTCGCGCACATGAGCTCGCAGCAGCCCCTCTCCAGCCACGCACACCCATCGTGGCCTTGACGGCCATGACGCTAGAAACCGATGTCCAACTCTGCTTGGATGTGGGCATGGATGATTACCTGTCCAAGCCACTCGACAAAACACTGTTGGAAAAAAAGCTGCGACATTGGAGCAAGCCGACAAACGAATGCATCCCTTGAGTTGTCAGAGCGCCAATTACAATAGCGGCACTTTTCAATTACTTGGTTGTCATGGCAGTTTTCACCGAAGTTTCAGAGTCCTCCGCGCAAGAACTGCTGACCCAACTCAAATTAGGCGAGTTGGTGGAACTCAAAGGCATCCAAGGCGGCATCGAGAACACCAACTACTTTCTCACCAGCAGCACAGGCCCCTACGTGCTCACGCTGTTTGAGCGCCTCACGCACGAACAACTGCCGTTTTATCTGTACCTGATGAAGCACTTGGCACAAGGCGGCATTCCCGTGCCAGACCCAATGTCCAACCAAGACGGCGATATCTTGCTCACCGTGGAAGGCAAACCAGCAGCCGTGGTCAACCGCTTGCGTGGCAAAAGCGAGCTTAACCCCACGCCCGCGCATTGCGCTGCAGTGGGCGATATGCTGGCCCGCATGCACTTGGCAGGACGTGACTACAACCGCCAGCAGCCCAACCTACGCGGCCTGCCCTGGTGGAACGAGACGGTGCCCGTGGTGCTGCCGCATTTGAATGACGCGCAAACCACGCTGATTCAAACCGAGTTGGCGTATCAAAACCACATCGCTGCCTCATCGGCCTACACCGCTCTGCCGCGTGGCCCTATTCACGCCGATTTGTTTCGCGACAACGTGATGTTTGATGGCACCCCTGATGCCCCCGAGTTGACGGGCTTCTTCGACTTCTACTTTGCGGGTGTCGACACTTGGTTGTTTGATGTGGCGGTGTGCTTGAACGACTGGTGCATCCACCACGCCGACGATATCCATGTCGATGGCACGCACCATGCCGCCAAGGCGCAAGCCTTCATCGACGCGTACCAAGCGGTGCGCCCTTTCACACCGGCTGAGCGCCAGTTGCTCAACCCCATGTTGCGTGCAGGCGCCTTGCGTTTTTGGACCTCTCGCCTGTGGGACTTTTACCTGCCACGCGAAGCCAGCATGCTGCAACCCCACGATCCCACACACTTTGAACGTGTGCTGCAGCAGCGCGTGGCCCATCCTGTGACACTCTGAGCCATGAAACTCAACGTCGTCCCCGCAAAAACTGGCTCGCTCTGGGTGCGTCAAGGCATTCGCGCATTTTGGAAGCAACCGCTGGCTCTCACCGGCTTGTTCTTCATGTTCATGGCGAGCATGTCCATCCTCTCGCTCGTGCCGATGCTGGGCGAGTTCCTGGCACTCATGTTGTTACCTGCCGCCACGCTGGGCCTGATGGCCGCGACACGTGAGGTGGACTTGGGCAAATTTCCCATGCCGTTCATCTTGGCGACGGGCTTTCGAACAGGTGCCGATGGCAAACGCAACATGCTCGTGCTCGGACTCATCTACGCGCTGTGTTTTGTGGGCGTGATGGGTTTGTCCACTTTGGTCGATGGTGGCGACTTTGCCAAGCTGTATTTGGGCGGTGGTTCACTCGAGATGGACACCTTGATGAAACCCGAGTTTCAAAACGCCATGTGGCTGTCCATGATGCTGTATTTGCCTTTGTCGCTCGTGTTCTGGCACGCCCCCGCCCTCACGCACTGGCATGGCGTGCCTGTGGCGAAAAGCTTGTTCTTCAGCACCGTGGCGTGTCTGAGCAACTGGCGTGCGTTTTTGGTGTTTGGCTTGATGTGGTCATTCATCTTTATGGCGACCATGTTTGCACTCACACTCGTTGGCAGCGTGTTGGGCGATGGCGAGTTTGCTGCCATGGCGATGTTGCCCGCCATGCTGATGTTGGCGTCGATGTTTTTTTGCTCGACGTATTACAGCTTCAAAGACTGCTTCACGTCAGACACGCTTTACGCTTGATCACACCTGTGTGAGCTTGGCCACACTCAGCGCCAGCCACTTGGTGCCGTGACGAGGGAAGTTCACCTGCGCACGGGCATCGTCGCCCACGCCTTCAATGCTCAACACCGTGCCTTCACCAAACTTGGCATGGAACACCTGCACACCACTGCGCACCCAAGCGTTGGGGCCGCTGGTGACAGGCGCTGCACGTTGAGGAACGGGCTTATGAGGCACAGGCTTGGGCGCCACCGCTGTGGCCGCAACACCACCCCATGCATTGTTTGGCCAGCCGTTGTTGTTCTGCCAAGCGTCGCGTCGCGTGGGCATGGCATCGGCAAAGGCTGAACGGGCAGGCGTGATCCACTTGAGGGTGTGCTCGGGCAGCTCTTCGAAGAAACGGCTTTTCAGGTTGTAGCGCGTTTGGCCATGCAACATGCGCGTTTGCGAATGGCTCAAATACAAGCGCTTGCGCGCACGCGTGATGGCCACATACATGAGGCGACGCTCTTCTTCTAAACCGTCGTAATCGTTCATCGAGTTTTCGTGAGGGAACAAGCCCTCTTCCATGCCGGTGATGAACACACAATCAAACTCCAACCCTTTGGAGGCATGCACGGTCATGAGCTGAATCGCGTCTTGCCCTGCTTGCGCTTGGTTGTCACCCGCTTCCAAAGCCGCATGCGTGAGGAAGGCCGCCAAAGGCGACAAGGTTTCGCCCGTGTCGGCATTGATCATGGTTTGTGGTGCAGCCGTCGAGGCAGAGGCTGCATTGGCCTCTGTGGCCACAGGCTGGCCATGTTCGTCAATGGGCAGTGCCACCGCATCGCGGCCAAAGCCTTCTTGCGTGACGAAGCTCTCGGCCGCATTCACCAATTCTTGCAAGTTCTCAATGCGGTCTTGGCCTTCACGCTCGGTTTGGTAATGGGTGATCAAGCCAGAGTGGTCGAGCAAGAGCTCAATGATTTGGCGCAGGTTTTGACCCTGTGTTTGCTCGCGCAAGACATCAATCTTGGCCACAAAGGCACTGAGATTGGCCCCCGCTTTGCCTGCCACCGCTGTGACGGCATCGCTCATGGCGCAACCCATGGCACGGGCTGCGTCTTGCAACTGCTCAATGCTGCGCGCACCAATGCCGCGCGGCGGGAAATTGACGACGCGCAAAAAGCTGGTGTCGTCACGCGGGTTCTCTAGCAAACGCAAATAAGCCAAGGCGTGTTTGATTTCCGCGCGCTCGAAAAAGCGCAAACCACCGTACACGCGATAAGGCATGGCGGCGTTGAACAACGCTGTTTCAATCACACGGCTTTGCGCGTTGCTGCGGTAGAGCACCGCTATTTCGCTGCGGTGTTGCACGCCATTCGTGCCGTCGCCGTTTTGACCATCGCGCAAGAGTTGCTTCATCTCTTCGACCATCCATTGCGCTTCGGCAAAGTCGGTGGGTGACTCGTACACGCGCACGGGTTCTCCAGCGCCTTGGGTGGTGTGCAGGTTTTTGCCCAAGCGGCCTTTGTTGTGGCTGATCAGGTGGTTGGCGCTGTCCAAAATGTTGCTGAAGCTGCGGTAGTTTTGCTCGAGCTTGATTTGGTGGGCCACCTTGTACTCGCGCACAAAGTCGGCCATATTGCCCACGCGCGCGCCACGGAAGGCGTAAATGCTTTGGTCGTCGTCACCCACGGCCAAGATGGCACCACCCCCTTGGTCTACAGGGCCCGCGAGTTGTTTGAGCCACGCGTATTGCAGCTTGTTGGTGTCTTGAAACTCATCTACCAAGATGTGTTGAAAGCGGCGGCGGTAATGGTCGCGCAGCGCCTCGTTGTCGCGCAGCAGCTCGTACGAGCGCAGCATGAGTTCGCCAAAGTCCACCACGCCTTCGCGTTGGCATTGGGCTTCGTACAACTCATACAACTCCACGCGTTTGCGGTCATCGGGGTCGCGGGCCACCACGTCTTTGGGACGCAGGCCGTCTTCTTTGCAACCCGCAATGAAGCGCATGGTTTCTTTGGGTGGAAAACGCTCGTCATCCACATTGAACTGTTTGCTCAAGCGCTTGATGGCACTGAGTTGGTCTTGCGTGTCCAAAATTTGAAACGACTGCGGCAAGTTAGCCAGCTTCCAATGCGCACGTAAAAAACGGTTGCACAGCCCGTGAAACGTGCCCACCCACATGCCACGCACATTCACAGGCAACATGGCCGACAAACGCGTGAGCATTTCTTTGGCCGCCTTGTTGGTGAACGTCACCGCCAAAATGCCACCCGGCGACACCTGCCCCGTTTGCATGAGCCACGCAATGCGTGTGGTCAGCACCCGCGTCTTACCCGAGCCCGCCCCCGCCAAGATGAGGGCATGCGCCTGCGGCAACGTGACCGCTGCCGCTTGTTCGTTGTTCAGGCCTTGGAGCAAGGGGGAAGCGCCGATGGCGCTTGAGGGGGTGAAGGCGTCAGCGCCGGAGGAGATGTGCATGGGGAGGATTGTAAAAAGCCCAGCAATCGCTCAGTCGCTGTTTTTCATGCGATGTTTCACGCTATTTTCTAGCGCCCTCAGTTCGGCTTCGTCTTGGCTGTCGGCGTGTGCCGCTTCTTGCTGCCTGCGGCGCTGGTCAAAATCAATGAACAACGGCTCTATCTGCTGCTCCATGCGTGCTTGGCTAACCTTACCCGCATGGGTAAGCACCATAAAGCCGTTGGCACTGATGATCTGCTCCACGTTTTGCTGCCAAAAAGCCATGCGAATTTCTTGGCGGTTTTTGGTTCGCAGCTCAGCGGTTTCAAGAAAGATCACCACCAGCCGGTTCAAGGTATCGATCTCGTCTTCGGTCAAATAATTCTTGGCCACCCAAATATCTTGCTTGCGCACTTGTGCGCCTTGCCAGTGCAGCAAGCCAAAGTACGGGTCGTTGGGATTGGCTCGGGCGGTGATCAGCTCGGCGGCCGTCTTTTGCGTCACGGCATACAGGAGCATGTTTTGCACTGTGGCAAAAAACTGCTGCGTGGTCTGGTCAGTCTTGTCGTAATCGCAGGCCAATGCAAACAGGTCACGCACCTTTTGGTAGAAACGTTTTTCCGAGGCCCGAATGTCACGGATTCGGGCCAGCATCTCGTCAAAGTAGTCTGGACGACCATCAGGATTTTTCAACCGCTCGTCGTCCATCGCAAAGCCCTTGGTCAGGAACTCCTTGAGCACAGTGCTGGCCCAGCGCCGGAACTGCACGCCACGCGGTGAACGCACGCGGTAGCCCACGGCCAAGATGGCATCGAGGTTGTAGAGCATCACAGGCCGATTCACCTGCCGTGTGCCTTCGGTTTGAACTACCGAGGATTCCTCGGTAGTTGCCTCGCGCGTCAATTCCCCATCCTCAAAGATATTTTTAAGATGCAGGCCTACGTTGTCCGTGCTCACGTCAAACAGCTCCGCCACTTCCCTTTGTGACAGCCAAACAGTTTGGCCTTTGGTACGCAGTTTGATCTGACTCTTACCGTCTTCGGTCGTGTAGAGGATGAGGTTGTTCATATCAGACATAGATCGCGCATTCCATAAACCACCATTTTCGTGTCGTTACGAAAATGGTGGTTGATTCAACTCTTAAATAGCTCTTGCATTTTCATGCTGTCACGAACTCGTTCCTACGGTGGCAGCTGAAAAACCTATGGTTTTGAGACGAAATTTATTATTTTTCATAGAACCTCATCTTAAGTGGCCAAGCTGCCCAATAGGTCTTAGTTCGCCTCTAGAAATCACCGTGTATACAAGCTGTTAGAATCAGCCACCGGGCCCAAGATTCTTGCGCTCGGTTTTTTTATGCCTGCCTTTTGCGGCTGAAAAAACCGGCCAAGCCAAGCGCTCAATCTTCGAACGTTATTTTCTGGAGCTTGGGAAATGGAAATTTTTGATTACGACAACATCTTGTTGCTGCCACGCAAGTGCCGTGTGGAAAGCCGCTCTGAATGCGATGCAGGTGTTGAACTCGGTGGCCGCAAGTTTCGCTTGCCAGTTGTCCCCGCCAATATGAAAACCGTGGTGGATGAAAGCATCTGCTTGTGGATGGCGCAAAACAACTACTTCTACGTGATGCACCGTTTCGATTTGGACAATGTCCAATTCGTCAAAGACATGCACGCCAAAGGCGTCTACGCCTCCATCTCTTTGGGCGTGAAAGCGCCTGACCGCGAAACCGTGGACACATTGGCAGCGGCTGGCCTGACACCCGAATACATCACCATCGACATTGCCCATGGACACGCCGACAGCGTGCGCGACATGATTGGCTACATCAAAGCCAAGTTACCCAAGAGCTTCGTCATTGCAGGCAATGTGGCCACACCCGAGGCAGTGATTGATTTGGAAAACTGGGGCGCCGACGCCACCAAAGTGGGCGTGGGCCCAGGCAAGGTCTGCATCACCAAACTCAAAACAGGCTTTGGCACAGGCGGCTGGCAGTTGTCAGCGCTCAAGTGGTGCGCGCGCGTGGCGACCAAGCCGATCATTGCCGACGGTGGCATTCGCAGCCACGGCGACATCGCCAAGAGCATTCGCTTTGGTGCCAGCATGGTGATGATTGGTTCGCTGTTTGCAGGCCACGAAGAGTCGCCAGGCAAGACCGTGGAAGTCAACGGCGAGTTGTTCAAAGAGTATTACGGCTCTGCCTCTGACTTCAACAAAGGCGAATACAAGCACGTCGAAGGCAAGCGCATTTTGGAGCCCGTGAAAGGCAAACTGGCCAACACGCTCATCGAGATGGAGCAAGACGTGCAAAGCTCCATCAGCTATGCCGGCGGCACCAAGCTGATGGATGTGCGCAAGGTGAACTACGTGATCTTGGGTGGCGACAACGCCGGTGAACATCTGTTGATGTAAATCTGCACGGCGACAAAACAAAGCCCCGCACAACGTGATGTTGGCGGGGCTTTTTGTTGGGCTTTCTTTTTGCGCTGGAGGCTTGGGCGGCTTTAACGCAACAACTCGTTCGCCAAGCTGTGCAAACGCGAGTCCGGCTGCACCAACGACTCCACCACACTGAAGTGGTTGAGGCTACCCAAGGCTTCGCTCACCGGCACACGGTTTTGACCCCAAGCCTGTTGAATGAGTTGGTTGTGACGCAAAAACTCATCGCTCTCGCCCCCGCCCACCACGCTGTACAGCGTGCCGCTGTCAGGCGCTGGCATGTAGGCGGGACTGTTGTGCAAAGCCTCCGCCTCTGACAAGTTGAGGTCCGCCAAAAATGGCGTGCGTCGAATGGATTCCAACTCAAACAAACCCGAAATAGACAAGGCTTTGGGCACCACCTGTTTGGGTAAATCTTTGGCGTAGCTGTGCCATTGACACGCTTGCAGCATGGCGGCCAAGTGGCCGCCCGCCGAGTGCCCCACCACCACGATGCGGCTGGGATCGCCGCCAAAGCGATGAATATTGCGCCACACCCAAGCGACAGCCTTGACCATTTGCAGCGTGATGTGCGACACGCTCACCGCTGGACACAAGGCATAGTTGGGCACCACCACGTGCGCGCCTTGTGCCGTGAAGGCTGGGGCAATGAAGGAGTGATCCGCTTTGTCGAGTGCGCGCCAATAGCCA
>JBEEJP010000027.1:0-13257 GCA_041169125.1 Pseudomonadota bacterium | reverse complement strand
GATGCCACGGCTCCATTGGATTTCATCGGCGCGCTTGAAGGTGTTGTTAATGCGGCGAACCATGGTGGGCACAGAGTCATACGCGTAGAGCGATTGGTCTGGGTACATGGTTTCAGAGGTGTTGCCATCGGCAGCCACTTGCCAGCCTGACAAGTACACCGCTTCCAAACCAGCTTTGGCTTGTTGCATGGCTTGGCCTGCAGAGATCGCGCCGAAGGCGTTGACGTAGCCTTTCTTGGCGCCACCGTTGACTTTTTCCCAGAGCTTTTCCGCACCGCGCTTGGCCAGTGTGTGCTCGATGGGCATGCTGCCGCGCAAACGCACGACGTCAGCGGCAGAGTAACCACGCTTCACACCTTTCCAACGTGGGTTGGTGGCCCAGTCTTTTTCGAGGGCAGCGATTTGTTGTTCACGGCTGAGTTGTTCATTCAAAGATTGAGGCATGGTTCACTCCAGAAAGTTAAGTGGTTATCGATGGGTTAACTATAAGTCTTCTATAAGACTTAAACACCATCTTATGTCTTATAGAAGAATTTATTTTTATTCAGCAAAAACAATAAGTTACAAATGCAATATCGATATGTGAAATTCAATTTCTCATATCAAGAAAAAATACTGCACTGCAGCAATTCAATATTTCATAATTCGAAATAACTTTTCAAAAAATTAAGACGCGATTCGACGCACGTCACCCATGCGCGTGAAACATCACAGAGGCCACGACAGACGTGCATTAAAAAAACAACATTTATCGATGAAAAAAATCGCTTTTCTCTTGGAAAGAACGATGTTCTCAATTAGCATGCGCATTGCTCTAGAGCGATATCTCTAAGGGCTTGAAAACAAACACTTCTAGAAGGAAATCAACCATGGCAACTGCAAAGAAAGCTCCAGCTAAAAAAGCAGCAGCAAAAAAAGCTGCTCCCGCGAAAAAAGTCGCAGCTAAAAAACCAGCCGCTAAGAAAGTAGCAGCGAAAAAGCCAGCGGCCAAAAAGCCCGCAGCTAAAAAACCAGTCGCTAAAAAAGTTGCTGCCAAGAAGCCAGCAGCCAAAAAAGTAGCCGCTAAAAAGCCAGCTGCTAAAAAACCAGCCGCCAAGAAAGTGGTTGCCAAAAAAGCCCCAGCTAAAAAAGTAGCCGCCAAAAAGGCGCCTGCTAAGAAAAAGGCCCCCGCTAAAAAGCGCACGCCTAACGCTGCATTCATGAAAGCCCTCACGCCTAGCGCTGCTTTGGCTGCTGTGATCGGCAATGCTGCAGTGCCTCGCACTGAAGTTGTGAGCAAGATGTGGACATACATCAAAAAGCACGGCTTGCAAGACAAAGTCAACAAGCGCAACATCAACGCTGACGACAAGCTCAAGCAAGTGTTTGGCAAAGCCCAAGTCACCATGTTTGAATTGGCTGGCTTGATCGGCAAGCACCTGAAGTAATTCAGTTTCTTCCAAAACAAAAAAGGGACCGCACGGTCCCTTTTTTTATGGCTCACTTTGGCGTGATGGCATCAGGCATGTACGGTTCTACGACCCACACCTAAAGCCACCAAGACGCTCAGCATCAACACGCATGCGGCACCCAGCAAAGTCGCGCCATACCAACCATGATCCATGAACACGCCAAAAATCAGGG
This sequence comes from Pseudomonadota bacterium, assembly GCA_041169125.1. Classification (GTDB taxonomy): domain Bacteria; phylum Pseudomonadota; class Gammaproteobacteria; order Burkholderiales; family Burkholderiaceae_C; genus Limnohabitans. Next base: position 11,634 of record JBEEJP010000027.1, on the reverse strand, counting down.
GGGAAATGGCAAAGCCGGTGTCCAGCCCTGAATACACCATGCCATACACCCGGCCTGTGGCGCCTTTGGGCGTCGCCTTTTTGATCATCATGTCGCGTGAAGGGCCGCCTACACCAATGGCTAAGCCGGTGGTCGCCAAAATGCCCATCGTGAGTTCGGCACCAAATAAACCACTGCCGCACAAGGCCATGAACACCGCACCAACAGCCATGCAAGTGGCCACGACCCTGTCACTGTGACGCGGCCAACGCGCCGCCACAAAACCGCCCACAAACATGCCCGCTGCAGCACACAACATGTACGCAGTCAGTGTGAACGTGGCCGCCTCAAACGTCACATGATGCAAAGCCTGCAAGATGGACACGGCGAAACTTTGTACCACCGCCAAAGTCATGGTGGAAAGCAAGAAAAAGCTGAAGCACCACCACACCACAGGCATTTTCAAAAAAGCCAGCGTGCTGCCCGCATGGGCGTCTTGCTTATGACTCACCACATCGGCATGCAAACGTTCGCGCTGCCACAACAGCAACAGAAAAATGCCCCCAAACAACAATGCAGCACCTAAGTAGGCCATGCGCCAATCAAAAGCAGCGCTCAACCCCACCATAAAGACTGGCGCAAGCGCCCACCCCAAATTACCCGTGAGGCCGTGCGCGCTAAAGGCATAGCCCAAGCGCGGCGCGGAAACCTTCTGATTCAAGATGGTGAAGTCCACTGGATGAAACGAACAATTGCCCAAGCCTAGCAACGCAGCGCCCCAAAGCAGCCCCGCGTAACCATCTGACCACGACACGGCCATGCACCCTGCCGCCAAAAGCAACAGTGCAGCAAACAACACAGGACGTGCCCCAAAACGGTCCACCACAAAACCAGCCGAGGCCTGCCCCACACCCGAGACAACGAAAAACACCGTCATCAAAAACCCAAGCTCGGAATAGCTCAACCCGAAGTTCGTCATGAAGACAGGAAACATCAGGGGTAGCAACAGATGCGAAAAGTGCGAGCTCGCATGCGCAATGCCCACCAAGCCAATGACACTCGCGTCGTCACGCCAAGGGTTGGATGCAGGGTTGGAAGTCGTCATAAAAAAGTGCAGCAAAAAGAATGTTGCCATCCTAACTGCTGCACTCATCGCGCGCGGTCAAGAGGGGGACAAGCCCCCTCACCCATCAAGGGTCATACCTCGGCTTTGGTGAATGCAAATTCACCCGGGGCACGCACCGGATCCACACTGACCGCAATCGTGTCTTTGGGCAAGAACTTGCCTTCCAACAACAATTTCGACAATGGGTTTTCGATACGCTGCTGAATCGCACGCTTCAAGGGGCGTGCACCAAACACGGGGTCAAAGCCCACCTTGGCCAACTCAGCCAATGCGGGTGCCGACACATCCAAGGTCAAATCCATCTTGGTCAAGCGACTGGCCAAAATTTTGAGCTGAATGGCGGCGATGCTGGCAATGTGCTCGGCATCTAAGCCGTGGAACACCACGGTTTCGTCAATTCGGTTCAAAAACTCGGGACGGAAATGAGACTTGAGTTCATCCCACACCGCATCTTTGATGTCTTGCGAATCTTGGCCCACCATGCTTTGAATGATGGGTGAACCAATGTTAGAGGTCATCACAATCACTGTGTTTTTAAAGTCGACGGTGCGGCCTTGCCCGTCGGTGAGACGCCCATCATCTAGCACTTGCAACAAGATGTTGAACACATCGGGGTGTGCTTTCTCCACCTCATCCAGAAGCAACACGCTGTAGGGGTTGCGACGCACAGCCTCCGTCAAGTAGCCACCCTCGTCATAGCCCACGTACCCAGGAGGCGCGCCCACCAAGCGGCTGACGGAGTGCTTCTCCATGAACTCACTCATGTCGATGCGAATCATGTGGTCTTCGCTGTCAAACAAGAAGCTGGCCAAGGCCTTACACAGCTCGGTCTTGCCGACACCGGTGGGGCCCAAGAACAAGAAAGAACCTGTGGGACGGTTGGGATCCCCCAAACCCGCACGCGAGCGACGGATGGCATTGGCCACCGCTGTGATGGCCTCGTCTTGGCCCACCACACGGTCGTGCAATTTGTCTTCCATCTGCAGTAATTTGTCACGCTCACCTTGCATCAGCTTGGACACCGGAATGCCCGTGGCACGCGCCACCACCTCGGCAATTTCTTCTGCCCCCACTTGCGTACGCAACAAACGGTTGGCGCCTTCTGTGGCCTTGCCGCTTTCGCGGGCATTGGCTTCTTTCATGCGTTTTTCCAACTCGGGCAACTTGCCGTATTGCAACTCGGCCACTTGGTTGAAGTCGCCTTTGCGCGTGAGTTCTTCAATGCGATGGCGCAAGCGATCAATCTCTTCTTTGATCTGCGCACTGCCTTGAGCAGTCGACTTTTCAGCCTTCCAAATCTCTTCCAAGTCTGCGTACTCTTTGCTCACTTGCGTGATGTCTTCTTCGAGCAACTCCAAGCGCTTTTGCGAGGCTTCGTCTTTTTCTTTACGCACCGCTTCGCGCTCGATCTTGAGTTGAATCAAGCGACGGTCAAGCTTGTCCATCACCTCGGGTTTGGAATCAATTTCAATCTTGATCTTGGCCGCAGCTTCGTCAATCAAGTCAATCGCCTTGTCGGGCAAAAAGCGATCGGTGATGTAGCGGTGGCTCAGCTCCGCCGCCGCCACGATGGCCGGGTCGGTGATCTCCACACCATGGTGAACTTCGTATTTTTCTTGCAAGCCACGCAGAATCGCAATCGTGGCTTCCACCGAAGGCTCACCCACAATGATTTTTTGGAAACGACGTTCTAAGGCCGCATCCTTTTCGATGTACTTGCGGTACTCGTCCAAGGTGGTGGCGCCCACGCAGTGCAGCTCGCCACGCGCCAACGCAGGTTTGAGCATGTTGCCAGCATCCATTGCTCCATCGGCCTTGCCCGCCCCCACCATCGTGTGCAGCTCGTCGATGAACACAATGGTTTGACCTTCATCTTTGGCCAACTCGTTGAGCACGCTTTTCAAGCGCTCTTCAAACTCGCCACGATATTTGGCACCTGCCAGCAAAGCCGCCATGTCGAGCGACAGCACACGCTTGCCCTTGAGCGAATCGGGCACTTCACCCGCCACAATGCGCTGCGCCAAGCCTTCCACAATCGCGGTCTTGCCCACACCGGGCTCACCGATGAGCACAGGGTTATTTTTGCTACGGCGTTGCAACACTTGAATGGCACGGCGAATTTCATCGTCACGCCCAATCACAGGGTCGAGCTTGCCGTGACGGGCGCGCTCCGTCAGGTCGAGGCAATACTTTTTCAGCGACTCGCGCTGACCTTCACTTTCCGCGTTGTCTACTTTTTGGCCACCACGCACCGCGGTGACTGCAGCCTCTAGCGACTTGCGGCTCAACCCGTTTTGCGTCGCAAGCTTGCCCCAGCTGCCTTTGTGGTCACACACGGCAAGCAAAAACAACTCACTGGCCACAAACTGGTCACCGCGTTTGATGGCTTCTTTTTCAGCCGCTTGAATCAAGGACACGGTGTCGCGCCCCACTTGCACCTGCTCTTGACCTTCGACTTTGGGCAAACGATTCATGGCCTCTTCGGCGGCAGACAACAGGCCCGACACATTGGCACCTGCGCGTTGCAACAGTGATTTGGGGCCATCGTCTTGGCGCAGCATGGCCACCAACACGTGCGAGGGTTCGATGTAGGCGTGATCGCCTCCCAGCGCCAGCGTTTGGGCATCGCCGAGGGCTTCTTGGAACTTGGTGGTGAGTTTGTCAATGCGCATGGCAACTCCGAGGGGTGAATTGAATTACCTCGTATTTGAGGTTGGATGGAGCGATTTCAAGAGAGCATCCCACCCGCCGCTTTGACGTGGGTCAAGCACTGGCAATTCGCCTCCCCCATGCAACTTCGGCTCGTCGCCGCGCAGTGCACAGGCATGCCTTACTTGGTGGTGGTATTGCTGGCTTCAATGCCCCAGCGCGCCAAGGCTTGGTCATCGCTCACGCGCGCATCCACCCAGCGCGCGCCCTCGGGGGTGACTTCTTTTTTCCAGAACGGCGCTTGGGTTTTGAGGTAGTCCATCAAAAACTCGCAGGCCTTGAAGCTCTCGCCGCGATGCGCCGACGTCACAGCCACCCACACAATTTGGTCTTGGGGGTGCAGCAAACCCACGCGATGAATGACGCGAGCCGCAAAAATATCAAACCGCTTTTGGGCTTCATCCATCATGGCCGCAATGGACTTCTCGGTCATGCCGGGGTAGTGCTCGAGCTCCATGCTGGCAACAGAGCTGCCGTCATTGCGTTCACGCACCGTACCGAGAAATGAGCACACGGCACCCACACGTGCATCGCCTGCACGCAAGGCGGCCAATTCTTGGCTCACATCAAAGTCTTGGGTTTGGATGCTGACGGTGAATGACATGGCGGGCCTCGTTGGTGATCGGCTGAATTTAACCGCCCGTCACGGGCGGAAAGAAAGCCACTTCGCAGCCATCGCTCAACGCAGCAGAGGCCTCACACAGGTCTTGGTTCAAAGCCATGCGCACGGCTCGGCCGTGGGCCAGCACCTCGGCATAGGCACCCCCACGGGCAATGAGTTCATCACGCAAGTCTGCAAGCGTTGCAGCGGATGTGACCAAACTTTCGCCACCCTGCCCAATGGCCTCGCGAATGGACGCAAAGTATTTGAGGTTCACGCGACAGCTCATGCCAACCACTCCGCAAAAGAAATAAAGCGAACGGTATCGCCTTTTGAAATCGTTTGCCCAGCAGGGTTATCCACCACACCGTCACCCCATACGGCAGAGGTCAACACGCCCGAGCTTTGGTTGGGGAACAAATCGAGGCCCCCTTGGGCGTTGCGCTTGACACGCAAAAACTCACGCCGTTTGTCGGCGCGCGGCCAATCGAAGTGGGCTGTCATTTCTGTACGGGCAATGTCGGTTTGTGTCACGCCTTGCAAGGCCAACACAAAAGGACGCACCAGCAGCAAGAAGGTGACAAAGCTCGACACGGGGTTGCCGGGCAAACCCATGAAGTGGCATGCCTCACCTTGTGCTTGGCGATTGACTTTGCCGTATGCAAACGGTTTGCCTGGCTTGATGGCCAACTGCCACAGGTTCAACTCGCCCAAGCTTTCCACCGCAGGTTTGATGTGGTCTTCCTCCCCCACCGACACGCCGCCGCTGGTCAAAATCAAATCGTGGTGTTGCGCTGCATCACGCAAGGCGGCTATCGTGGCATCGCGCTGATCGGGCACGATGCCAAGGTCGGTCACCTCACACCCCAAGCGTTGCAACATGGCGCGCAAGAAAAAGCGGTTGGAGTTGTAAATCGCACCAGCGGGCATCGCCTCAGGCGCCACATCGCCAGGCATGACCAACTCATCGCCGGTGGAGAACAAAGCCACTCGCGGGCGCACCGACACGTGCAATTGCGCCAAGCCAATGCTGGCGGCCAAACCCAACTCAGCGGGCGTCAAGCGGGTGCCTTTGCTCAGCACGGTGGCGCCGCGTGTGACGTCTTCGCCAGAGCGTCGAACCCACTGCCCCACAGGCACAAGCTTGTTCACTTTGACTTGTTCGTCACCGAGAGTTTCGCAGTCTTCTTGCATCACCACAGCATCAGCACCGGGTGGAATGGGTGCCCCCGTGAAGATGCGTGCGGCTTCACCTGTGTGCAGGTGCGTGCCATGTGTCCCCGCAGGAATGCGTTGCGTCACGCGCAACACGGCACCTGCATGTGCGCAATCAGCCGCATGCACCGCATAGCCATCCATGGAGCTGTTGTCTTGCGGAGGCACTTGCAGTGCCGCCATCACATCTTGCGCGAGCACACGACCATCGGCCTCAAAGGTAGACACCACTTGCGTGGCGGTCAGCGCATGGGCCTGTGCCAACAATTGGGGCAAGGCGTCATCAAGTGAGAGCAAAGCAGGACGGTTCATAGCATCGGTGGGTTGTATTCAAAACGATCTTCGTTGGCCATCAGCCAATCGGTGATGGCGTAAGGGTCGTTCAAATCGAGCACAGGGCGTTGCGTCGCCTCTGGCAAGTCTTGTGGTGAGTCTGTGGCAATCGCCACCACAAAGTCATCCTCAGGGTAGCGCACGGGTTGCTCTGACGCTTTGCGCCAAACCTCTACCTTGAGCAAGTCGCTTCGCTTAAAGCCTTCGACCAGCACCCAATCGACACCGTCGTACACCTCTGCCAGCAAATGATGCACGGAGAGCTGTGCGGGTTGCTCAAACTGGCGTTGCAGCACCAAGCGTTGGTTCGAGGCCACCAGCACTTCAAACGCACCGGCTTCACGGTGACGCCAGCTGTCTTTGCCGGGCCTGTCGATGTCAAAGTTATGGTGTGCATGCTTGACCACTGAGACACGCAAGCCACGCATGCGCATGCAACCAATCAGCTGTTCCACCAACGTGGTTTTTCCTGAGCCGGAATAACCGGCAAAGGCAATGACTTTCATGCGTGGTCGCAATGTTGGGCGATGTAGGCCTTGATTTGTGCCACATCGGCCTTCATGACATGCACACGTTTGGGCAAGGCTTCAATGCCTTCAAACTTCGCAGGGCGTGTGGGCTCTTGCCCCAAGGCTTCCACGATGGTGGCTGCAAATTTGATGGGCAAGGCGGTTTCCAACACAACCATGGGCACACCCGCCTTGACGTGTTCACGCGCCACTTTCACACCGTCGGCCGTGTGTGTGTCGATCATCTGACCGAAGCGCTTGTACACATCTTGAATGGTGGCCAAACGGTTGGCGTGCGTGCTCTTGCCGCTGGCAAAGCCATAGCGAGTGGCAGCCTCTGCAAAGTGCGGGTTGCCGCTCAAGTCAAACTGGCCATTCTTCGAAATTTGTGCACCAAACAAATCTTTGGTCAACGCCGCATCGCGACCCAGCAAGTCGAACACAAAGCGCTCGAAGTTGCTGGCCTTGGAAATATCCATCGAAGGACTCGAAGTTTCGTGCGTGTCAGCACTGCCGCGCACACGGTACACGCCGGTACGGAAGAACTCGTCCAACACATCGTTTTCATTGGTGGCCGCCACCAAGGTGTCGATGGGCAAGCCCATCATGCGTGCCACATGGCCCGCGCACACGTTGCCAAAGTTGCCACTTGGCACCGTGAAGCTCACCTTTTGGCTATTGGCAGTCGTGACTTGGAAGTAACCTGCAAAGTAGTAAACCACTTGAGCCAACAAACGCGCCCAGTTGATGGAGTTGACCGTGCCAATTTTGTATTGGGTCTTGAAGACCAAATCATTGGACACGGCTTTGACCAAATCTTGGCAATCATCAAACACGCCTTCAATGGCGATGTTGTGGATGTTCTCGTCCATCAAGCTGAACATTTGGGCTTGCTGGAAAGGGCTCATGCGGCCGTGGGGGCTGGTCATAAACACACGCACGCCTTTTTTGCCACGCATGGCGTATTCAGCGGCGCTGCCAGTGTCGCCACTGGTGGCGCCAAAAATATTCAGCTCTTCGCCACGACGCGCCAACTCGTACTCAAACAAGTTGCCCAGCAATTGCATGGCCATGTCTTTGAATGCCAAAGTGGGACCATTGGACAAGGCTTCGACATGCAAGCCGTCTTCCAAAGGTCGCACAGGCACGATGGCCGCTGTGCCAAACACGTCTTGTGTGTAGGTTTTGGCACACAAGGCTTTGAGGTCAGCTGCGGGGATGTCGTCGATGTAGAGCGACAGCACTTCAAACGCCAAGGCTGCGTAACCTTGGGCGTTGAACGTGGAGCGCAAACGCGTGAGCGCTGCGTCGTCCACCTGTGGGTAGTGCTCAGGCAAATACAAGCCACCATCGGGAGCCAAGCCCTCAAGGAGGATTTCACAAAAACGCTTGCGCTCGGCGTGGCCGCGCGTGGACAAATACAGCATCAGTTCAACTCTTCTTTGCGAATACGGGTGATAGGCGCCAGCACAGTGTTGAGCTGCTGCATTTGTGCCATCGCTTGGTTCATGTTCGCTTCCACACAGTCGTGGGTCAAGATGATCAGGTCGGTTTGGCTTTCACCCTCGCCAGCTTCACGCTGCAACACTGCATCAATGCTGATGTTGGCTTGGGCCAAGATGCCCGTCACCTTGGCCAGCACGCCGGCTTCATCGGCCACACGCAAGCGCAGGTAGTAGCTGGTCACCACTTTGTCCATCGACAAAATGGGCAAGTTGCTCATCGCATCGGGCTGGAAGGCCAAATGCGGCACGCGGTTCAACGGGTCTGCGGTGTGCAAGCGGGTGATGTCCACCAAGTCGGCAATCACGGCACTGGCGGTGGGCTCACTCCCTGCGCCTTTGCCGTAGTACAGCGTGGTACCCACAGCATCTGCATGCACCATCACGGCGTTCATGGCGCCTTCCACATTGGCGATCAAACGCTTGGCAGGCACCAAGCAAGGGTGCACGCGCAACTCAATGCCCGCCTCTGTGCGCTTGGAAATACCCAAGAGCTTGATGCGATAGCCCAGTTGTTCTGCGTATTTGATGTCTTGCGCTTCGAGCTTGGTGATGCCTTCCACATGCGCTTTGTCAAACTGCACAGGCACGCCAAACGCGATGGCCGACATGAGGGTGGCTTTGTGCGCAGCATCCACTCCCTCGATGTCAAAGGTGGGGTCCGCTTCGGCATAGCCCAAGGCTTGTGCTTCTTTGAGCACATCGGCAAAGGCTAAACCTTTGTCGCGCATCTCGGACAAGATGAAGTTGGTCGTGCCGTTGATGATGCCAGCCAGCCACTGAATGCGGTTGGCCGTGAGGCCTTCGCGCAAAGCCTTGATGATGGGAATGCCACCCGCCACCGCTGCTTCAAACGCCACCATCACGCCTTTTTGATGGGCGGCCGCAAAAATTTCGGTGCCATGCACTGCGAGCAATGCTTTGTTCGCTGTCACCACATGCTTGCCCGCCTCAATGGCTTCGAGGACGAGTTGCTTGGCAATGCCATAACCACCAATGAGTTCGACCACGATGTCGATCTCAGAGTTAGCAATGACTTTGCGTGCGTCGTCCACCACTTGCACATGAGAGCCCACGATGCTTTTGGCGCGCGTGACATCCAAATCTGCCACCATCGTGACTTCAATGCCACGACCTGCACGACGTGTGATTTCTTCTTGGTTGCGTTTGAGCACTTCAAACGTGCCACCACCAACAGTGCCGATGCCTAACAGGCCAACTTGGATAGGTTTCATTTCGATGTCTTATTGCGATAGTTTTCGAGGAATTTGGCGATGCGTGAGATGGCCTCACGCAAATCGTCTTCATGAGGCAAGAACACGATGCGGAAGTGATCCGCCGTCTTCCAGTTAAAGCCTGTGCCTTGCACCAACATCACCTTGGTTTCTTGAAGCAACTCCAAGAAAAACTGTTGGTCATCTTTGATGGGGTACACCTTGGGGTCCAAGCGCGGGAACATGTACAGCGCGGCTTGCGGTTTGACACACGTCACACCGGGAATGGCGGTGATGAGCTCATAGGCCAAGTCGCGTTGTTTGCGCAAGCGACCCCCCTCACCCACCAAGTCGTTGATGCTTTGGTAGCCGCCCAGAGCGGTTTGAATGGCCCACTGGCCCGGTACGTTGGCACACAGGCGCATGTTCGAGAGCATGTTCAGGCCCTCGATGTAATCGGCGGCCGGCTTTTTGTCGCCCGACACCACCAACCAACCTGCGCGGTAGCCACATGAGCGGTAGCTCTTGGACAACGAGTTGAAGGTGAGTGTCAACACGTCTTCGCTCAAGCTGGCGATGGGCGTGTGTTTGACGCCGTCGTACAAGACCTTGTCGTACACCTCGTCGGCAAAAATGATCAAGCCATGCTGGCGCGCGAGTTCGACAATTTGCAACAACAACGCGTCCGAGTACAAAGCACCCGTCGGGTTGTTGGGGTTGATGACCACAATGCCTTTGGTGTTCTTGGTGATCTTCGAACGGATGTCCTCAATATTGGGCATCCAACCGTTGTCTTCATCGCAGATGTAGTGCACAGGCGTGCCGCCCGACAAGCTCACCGCGGCAGTCCACAGCGGATAGTCAGGTGCGGGCAACAACAATTCGTCGCCGTTGTTGAGCAAGCCGTTGGTGGCCATGACGATGAGCTCACTCGCGCCATTGCCTAGGTAAATGTCATCGAGCGTGACACCTTTGATGCCTTGCTTTTGCGTCTCGTGCATCACCGCTTTGCGGGCGCCAAAAATGCCTTTGCTGTCCGAGTAACCCGCCGAGGTGGGCAAGTTGCGGATCATGTCTTGTTGAATTTCTTCAGGCGCGTCAAAACCAAACACGGCCAAGTTGCCAATGTTGAGCTTGATGATCTTGTGGCCCTCCTCCTCCATTTGACGCGCTCGGTCCATGATGGGACCGCGAATGTCATAACAGACGTTGGACAGCTTGTTGGATTTTTGGATCTTCTTCAAAGTCCCTCCGAGGGCTCTTTTACGGGGTGAAACCTATAATTTGACCACAGATCTCAAGGCATTTATGAAATTACAACCCGATCGCATCGAGACCCAGTCCGTCACTGCCTATGGTTCAGGGTGGATCGCCATCCAAGGCGAAAAAATCACGCACAGCGTGGTCATCACCTCCGAGGGCATACGCTTGGATTGGAATTGCAGCAGTTTTGATGATTTGGGGCCTCAACACTTTGCACAACTGGCCGAACTCGACGTCGAGTTGGTCATCTTCGGCAGCGGTGATCGTTTGCGTTTTCCCAAGCCAGAGTGGCAGATGGGCTTGATGCAACGCCGCCTAGGCCTAGAAACCATGGACACCCAAGCGGCCTGCCGCACCTACAACATCCTGGCTGGCGAAGGACGCAAGGTTGCAGCGGCGCTGCTGATTGAAGCCGTGAACAAGTAATCATTTAGAACACGCGTTCATCCGCGATTCCCCCAAGTTCGAGATGCAAATCAACGAGGTTTCTACGTTAAAATAATAGGTTGCCGGTAGGGGGCTGTCTCGACAGTCGCCTCCTTCATCCGGCCGTCTGAACTGTCACATCCGATTGAGCGCTATGGCCATTGTTGTCAACAAACCCCTCCCCGAATTTGAAGCCAATGCAACAGGCGGCATCAAGGTCAGCAACACCTCGCATACGGGCCAAATGATGGTCTTGTACTTCTACCCCAAGGACAACACGCCCGGCTGCACCACAGAAGCCATGCAGTTCCGCGACAAGTACAAAGACTTTGTCAAAGCCGGCGCTTTGGTGTTTGGCGTGTCACGCGACAACATGAAATCGCACGATGACTTCAAAACCAAACTCGAACTCCCCTTCGAGCTGATCGCTGACACCGAAGAAAAAATGTGCCACATGTTTGGCGTCGTGAAAAACAAAATCATGTACGGCAAAAAAGTCAAAGGCATTGAGCGCAGCACCTTCTTGGTGGGCGCCGATGGCTTGCTCAAAGAAGAATGGCGCGGCCTCAAAGTACCAGGCCACGTGGACGAAGTCCTCAAGGCCGTCAAAGCCTTGAAGAAAGCCTCTGCCGCCGCCGCGTAAGCCCTGCCCAAAAGTGTCACGGAGCTCGGTTATAGTGGTTCCATGACATTGACAGAAGCGAACGGATCTCCCACAAAAAGCCGCCTTGGCCTCCAGGCGGCTTTTTCGCTTTTT
>JBEEJP010000026.1:0-13806 GCA_041169125.1 Pseudomonadota bacterium | reverse complement strand
CTCAGCCGAGCTGAGTTGGCAACAAGACGGCAAAGACTACGAAGCCCGTTTGGAGGTGAGTGCCTTTTTGTTGGGCTCTCGCGTGCAGGTCAGCAAAGGCACGATCGGCGCGGAGGGCCTCATGCCCACTCGGTTTGGCGACAAAACCCGCAGCGAACTGGCGGCTCACTTTCAACGCGATAAAGGCATCGTCAGCTTCAGTGCCAACTCACCCGACGCCCCCCTGCTCAAAGGCGCACAAGACCGATTGAGCGTGGTGCTGCAACTCAGCAGCTTGTTGGCCGCCGACCCCACGCGCTTTCCGCTGGGCACCATGCTGTCGTTTCAAACCGTGTCGCAACGCGAGGCCGAGGTTTGGCAATTTCTTGTCGAAAAAGAAGAGTTGTTACAACTCCCCTTTGGTGAAATCAACGCCATCAAGCTCAACCGCAAGCCGCGCCGCGAGTTTGACCAGCACATTGAGCTGTGGTTTGCGCCCACGCTCGGCTATTTGCCCGTGCGTTTGCGCATCACCAACGCCAATGGCGACTTGGTGGACCAACTTTTAAGCAAAGCCGAAAGACCCGGCCCTTGAATTTGGCTTTTTGAATCCGATATGCTTAGATGCAATTCGTTTTCCGCCGAAAGATCCCCATGGACATGCTCTACAACTCCGACACGTATTCGGTCATGCACCTGCAGGTGGATGATGCCGTCACGCCTGTCCGCCCCGACGTGCCCGCTTTGGCGCGCCACGGCTTTGAGATCGTGGACAAACGCTCGGGCAAAGAAATCTACCTCGAAGGCTCTTGGGCCGAACAGTTCCAAGCCCATTTGCGCGCTTGGCAAGAAAACGCGCCCACCCAAGAAGAGGTGGAAGACACCTTGGCTGGCTATGCAGAACTGGCCCAAAACCCGGTGGTGGTGCACTGAGCCTGCTACCTGCACGACACCCAGGGCGCTTCAAGCGCCCTTTTTCATGCCCAGTCAAACCTACAATCGCCGCTATGACTGCATACATCCTTAATTTGTCTTGCCCTGACCGTCAGGGCATCGTGCACGCCGTGTCTGGCTTTTTGCTGGAGCGCAAAGGCAACATCGAAGAAGCCGCCCAGTACAACGACCACGACACCGGTCTGTTCTTCATGCGCGTGCAATTTGCCTGTGACGCCGTGAGCCAAGACGAGTTACGCACACAACTGACCGCCTTTGCTGCCGGCTTTGACATGCAGTGGTCGCTGCATGACACCACGCAACCCATGCGCACCGTGTTGATGGTGAGCAAAGAAGGCCACTGCTTGAACGACTTGCTGTTCCGCTGGAAAAGCGGCCTGCTGCCCGTGGACATTCGTGCCATCGTGAGCAACCACCGCGAGTTCTACCAACTAGCCGCCAGCTACAACGTGCCGTTCCATCACATCCCTGTGACCGCCGCCACCAAGGCGCAAGCCGAAGCCAAGGCGTATGAAGTGATCCAAACAGAAGGCGCAGAGCTGGTGGTGTTGGCCCGCTACATGCAAATCTTGAGCGACGACTTGTGCAAAAAACTCTCAGGCCGCGCCATCAACATCCATCACAGTTTCTTGCCCAGCTTCAAGGGTGCCAAGCCTTACTACCAAGCACATGACCGTGGCGTGAAGCTCATTGGTGCTACCGCCCACTACGTGACCGCCGATTTGGACGAAGGCCCCATCATCGAACAAGATGTGGCCCGTGTGGACCACAGCAAGACCGTGGAAGACTTCACGGCCCAAGGCCGCGACACCGAAAGCCAAGTGCTGGCCCGTGCCGTCAAATGGCACAGCGAACACCGCGTGCTGCTCAACGGCCACAAGACCGTCATCTTCAAATAAAGCGCGATGACCAGCCGTATCCCGCCCATTCAGTGCTTGCTCACGTTTGAGGCGCTGGCGCGGTTGCGTTCGGTCACACAAGCCGCGGAAGAGCAATGCGTCACCCCCAGCGCGGTGAGCCATCGCGTGAAGCAACTCGAACAGCTGCTGGGCGTCAAGCTCTTTGGCCGAGCTGACTTTTCGCTCACCACCGAGGGCAGCGAATACTTGGCGCATGTGCGCGAAGGTTTGGCCATTCTGGAGCGCTTTCCCGGCAAAGACGGCAGCGCCACACCCGGCAAACGCAAACTGCGCTTGGCCGTGACGCCCACGTTTGCCCGCTCCATCCTCATGCCGCGCTTGCGTCAGTTTGCCGATGCCTACCCCGAGATCGACATCACCCTGCAAGTGAGCATTCCCTTGCTCGATGTGGTGGCCGAAGACGCCGACCTGACCATTCGCTTTGGCACAGGCCGCTACGCCGATGTGGAACACATCTGTCTCATGAAAGACGATGTGACGCCCTTGGCCTCACCTGCTTACATCCGTGAGCATGGCCCATTTGACACGCCAGAAGACTTGGCCGATGTCACCTTGTTGCGCAGCCCGCTGGAGCCTTGGCGCACTTGGTTTGCCGCGCACAACCAAGACTGGCCCGAGCCCATTGATGGCAGCAGCTTCAACGACATTGGCCTGATGTGCGATGCCGCGGCACAAGGCTTGGGGGTGGGTTTGGTGCGCTTGAAGCTGGGCGCACCGTGGCTCGAAAACGGCACCTTGGTTCGCATCTTCCCGCGCCAAGTGCCTAGCCCGCATGGGCATTACCTGTGCTGGCGCACGGGCGCGATGGACCGCTGGGAGTGTGCCGCATTTGCGGATTGGCTCAAAAAAGCCGTTCCTTAAATTCGCTTCACGCCCCGCTGTAACTTTCTTCACACCCCCGCGTTGCGTTTTGCCGTAAAGTGCAACGCATGAACGCACCCCTCACCTCCGATCAGCAAACCACCATGGCCCGCGCCGAGCGTCAAGCTCAAGTGGTGCAAGCGCTGCTACAAGTGCTGCCACAGCACGCCCTGCTCTACACCACCGAGGACACCGTGCCCTACGAGTGCGACGGCCTCACCGCCTACCGCGCCCGCCCCATGTGCGTGGCCTTGCCCGAAACCGTGGACCAAGTGCAAGCCGTGCTCAAAACCTGCCACGCACTGGATGTGCCCGTGGTGGCACGCGGCGCAGGCACGGGCCTGTCGGGCGGTGCCATGCCACACACCTTGGGTGTGACGCTGTCGTTGGCCAAGTTCAACCAAATTCTCAACATCGACCCCGTCGCCCGAACTGCGGTGGTGCAGTGCGGTGTGCGCAACCTCGCCATCAGCGAAGCCGTGTCGCAGTACGGCTTGTATTACGCGCCCGACCCATCGAGCCAAATTGCTTGCACCATTGGCGGCAATGTGGCCGAGAACTCGGGCGGTGTGCATTGCTTGAAATACGGCCTCACCGTGCACAACGTGCTCAAGGTCAAAGGCTTCACCATCGAAGGTGAGCCGATTGAGTTTGGCAGTGATGCACTCGACACACCGGGTCTTGACTTGTTGCCCGTGGTGGTGGGCAGCGAAGGCATGTTGGCCGTGACCACCGAAGTCACCGTCAAACTCGTACCCAAGCCCCAACTGGCACGCTGCATCATGGCCAGCTTTGACGATGTGCGCAAAGCGGGCGACGCCGTGGCTGCGGTGATTGCTGCAGGCATCATCCCCGCTGGTTTAGAGATGATGGATGGCCCCATGACCGCCGCCGTGGAAGACTTTGTGCACGCCGACTACGACCTGAGCGCCGCCGCAATTTTGCTGTGCGAGAGCGACGGCACGCCCGAAGAGGTGGAAGAAGAAATTGGCCGCATGAGCGAGGTGCTGCGCGGCTGCGGCGCCACCGCCATTGCGGTGAGCCGCGACGAAGCGCAGCGCATGAAGTTTTGGAGCGGTCGCAAAAACGCGTTCCCTGCCTCAGGCCGCATCAGCCCCGACTACATGTGCATGGACAGCACCATCCCGCGCAAGCGCTTGGCCGACATTTTGCAAGCCATTCAAGAGATGGAAAAGAAATACCAACTGCGCTGCTTGAACGTATTCCATGCAGGCGATGGTAACTTGCACCCGCTCATCTTGTTTGATGCCAACGACCCCGACCAAATGCACCGCTGTGAACTATTTGGTGCCGATATTTTGGAAACCAGCGTCGCCATGGGCGGCACGGTGACGGGTGAACACGGCGTGGGCATTGAAAAGGTGAACAGCATGTGCGTGCAGTTCAGCGCTGAAGAAAACGAACAGATGTTTGGCGTGAAGCGCGCCTTTGACAGCAAGGGGCTACTCAACCCCGGCAAGGTCATCCCCACCCTGCACCGCTGCGCCGAGTACGGCAAGATGTTGGTGCGCGCGGGGCAGATCAAGCATCCGGATTTGCCGAGGTTTTAAATCGTAACTTCCAAGCCGTCTTCAGGGATACCACTACAGAATTTCCGAATTGTTTGTAGGCACGGGTATCTGACACCGGTATTTTGAATGTGTCAGGAAAACCCATCAGACGAGCGCATTCACGAGGCGTCAGACGACGTGGATTTTTCTTAGTGCCTTGGCTCAGCAAGATCTCTGAGCCGTCCTTGTAGTAGCGTGCCGAAAGGGTTCTGGTCACACTATCTTGTGTGACCAAGCCAAAACCAAATCCATTGCCTGCTGCTGCATGTTTCTTCTTGTAGTTTTGAAGGTACACCCATAAGTTGTCTGTGAGCGTGTATTTGTCGAGCACTTTATGCTTTGCATGGTCATAAAAGTTGGACCCGTCGGAATCAACGATCGGTTCATCTGACTTTTTATGAATGATCTCACCTAGCTTGTGACCGCCTTTGGGCGGCAAATTGAGCATGTCCCAATTGAATTCAACAGGCTCGCGAAACCCAACAATGATGATGCGTTCTCGGTGCTGCGGAACAAAATGCGCACCATCAATTACTTTGAAAAAAACGTGATATCCGAGCGCTTCTCGAAGCGTTCTTAGGATCACATCGAATGTGCGCCCTTTGTCGTGCGACTGCAGATTTTTGACGTTTTCCAGCATGAACGCCTTGGGGCGTTTGGCGTCAATGATGCGAGCCACATCAAAAAATAAAGTGCCTTGTGTCTCATCTTCGAAACCATGCGCACGACCCAGCGCATTTTTTTTAGAAACGCCCGCAATTGAAAATGGTTGGCAAGGAAATCCTCCTAGCAAAACATCGTGGTCTGGAATGTCTTCGGCATTGATTTGAGTGATGTCACCGTTTATCGGATGCTGCCCCCAAAATTAGCCATGTACGTGCGCTGTGCATAGCTATCCCATTCACTTGTGAATACACATTCGCCGCCAATCGACTCAAACGCCAATCTGATACCCCCAATACCGGCAAATAGGTCAATGAATTTGAAATCTGCATTGCTTTTGGTATGGGACTGAAACGGAAGCAAACGCTGTAATGCCATTCCCACATATTGAGGCGGCTGCGACTCACGAGCCTCCCACCGTCTGACCTGACGTTCGCTAACGCCTAAGTGTTTTGCAATTGCTGCTTGCGAATGGTGCTGACGTGCGGCTGCCAAATATTGGAGCGCGGCAGTTTCATCTAGGGTGGATAACGCGATAGTCATAAAGGGTATCGTACCGGACACTTTGTCCGGATATTGACCCCCTGATTAAAAATACAGCATCAACTTAAAAAGTACCTTATTCGTCAACGACTAGCCATAACTTCGCCCGCCAAAGATTGCCGTTCCCACCCGCACCATCGTGCTACCGGCGTGAATGGCGGCTTCTAAATCACCCGTCATGCCCATCGACAGGGTGTCGAACTGAGGCAAGTTCAACGCGGCTTTCACGTCATCAAACAAAGCGCGAGCTTTGGCATGAATCGCCACTTGTGCATCAAAACCATCCACCGGGTCGGGGATGGTCATGAGGCCGCGCAATACCAATCGCGGCAACTTGGCAACGTCTGCAGCCAGCGCCAGCACGTCGGCGGGCGCTAGGCCTGATTTGGTTTCGCCGCCGTCAATGTTGACTTGCAAACAGATGTTGAGCGGCGGCAAATGTGCAGGGCGTTGGTCGTTCAAGCGCTGCGCAATTTTGAGGCGGTCTACCGTGTGCACCCAGTCAAAGTGCTCGGCGACGAGTTTGGTTTTGTTGCTTTGGATGGGGCCAATGCAGTGCCACACCAATGGGTGGCCACTGCTTTGCAATGCGGCAATTTTGTCGACACCTTCTTGAATGTAGTTTTCACCAAAGTCACGTTGCCCACAAGCCGCCACTTGGCGCACATCGTTGGCACTGAAAGTTTTAGACACGGCGAGCAGTTGCACGCTGCCTGGGTTTCGTGCGCTCGCGTGGCAAGCCGCTGCCACGCGGGCTTGTACGGCGTGGAGGTTGTCGCGTAAAACGTTGTCTGAGGTACTCATGTTGGGGCTACTTTAACAAGGCGCGCATAGGTTACCTGTGTGACACGTGTGGGCGATGCTCTGCCCCTATGATTCAGCGCAATTCAACCCTCCACTGATACCCACATGTCTAGCATCAACGCCAAAACCTACGAACCCGCTGCCTCTGCTCACGTTGCCTTCATTGGCATGGGCGTGATGGGCTACCCCATGGCTGGCCACTTGGCCAGCGCAGGCCACGCGGTGACGGTGTACAACCGTTCGCCCGCGAAGGCCGAGGCTTGGGTGAAAGAATTTGCCAACAGCAAAGCACCCAAGAGCGCACTCACCCCGCGCGAAGCCGCCAAGGGCGCGAGCATTGTGTTTTGCTGCGTGGGCAATGACGACGATTTGCGCTCGGTGGTGTTTGGCGCTGACGGCATGCTGGCGGGCATGGAACCCGGCACCGTGTTGGTAGACCACACCACGGCATCCGCCGACGTGGCCCGCGAGATTTACACCGCCGCCAAGAACCTAGGCATTCACTTCATTGACGCCCCGGTGTCAGGGGGCCAAGGCGGCGCGCAAAACGGCATGCTGACCGTGATGTGCGGCGGAGATGCGCCTGTATTTGAACGTGTCAAACCTGTGGCCATGGCCTTCTCGCGTGCGTTCACCTTGATGGGCGAGCCCGGCGCAGGCCAGCTGACCAAGATGGTGAACCAAATCTGTATTGCAGGCTTGGTGCAAGGTCTGAGCGAAGCGATTGCCTTCGGTCAAAAAGCAGGCCTCGACATGAACCTCGTACTCGACGTGATTGGCAAGGGTGCTGCCCAAAGCTGGCAGATGGACAACCGCGGCAAAACCATGGTGGCCGACAAGTTTGACTTTGGCTTTGCCGTGGACTGGATGCGCAAAGATTTGGGGCTCGTGTTTGACGAAGCCAAGCGCAACGGCGCGGTGTTGCCCGTCACACAGATGGTCGATCAGTTCTACGGCGATGTGCAAAAACTGGGCGGCAACCGTTGGGACACCTCTAGCCTCATCAAGCGTTTGCGCTAAGCAAGCCCGCAACGCCCACAAAAAAAGCCCCGAGTGTTCAAGCTCGGGGCTTCTTTTGTTTGAGAGGGCGCTTATTTGATCGGCGTCACCACAGGCTGACTGGTCGTCAGTGGCGTGCCCGAGCCGCTCGTCACAGGCGTTTGCTTGACAGGCTCGTCTTTGCGCTTGGGTTGCATGGCGCGTAACTCGTCCTCGGTGATGTATTCAAACACGCGCACCACGCGTTTGACGCCACTGACGCCACGCACCACATCGGTTGCGCGCTTGGCCTCGCGTTGCGTGACGCGGCCCATCAAATAAATCGTGCCTCGCTCGCCCACCACTTTGTAAACGTTGGCAAACACATCTTCTGTGTCCACCATCGAGGCTTTGACTTTGGCCACCAGCACAGCATCACTGGCACGCTCACTGCTGCTGGAGGCCGCGCCGACGACCAACTCGTTCACCACGGCACGCACATTTTCGACTCGACCAATGAGTGATTCAACCTGGCGACGCACGGTATCGGTGGATACCTCACCCGTGATGAGCACCTGACGGTTGTAGCTGGTGATGCTGATGTGCTCTTTGCTGCCAAAGTTTTCACGAATGGCCGTGGCACTGCGTTGTTCAATGCCTTCGTCTTCCACTTGAATGCCGGTCGATCGGCGATCGCTGGCCACCATAGCGCCACCAATCACCCCACCGAACATCAAAGGCGCGGCACACGACGCCAAGCCCAAGCACAGCACCAAGGTGGACAGCAATGACGCGGTTGATTTGTTTAGTCGTTTCATTCTTTACCCTCTGTATCACCCAACAGTTGCGCATCCACACCATCGCAAATGCAATGGATGGCCAACAAGTGCACTTCTTGAATGCGCGCTGTGCGGTCGTGTGGCACACAAATGTGCACATCGGTTTCGCGCAAGGTTTGGCTCATCTTGCCGCCCCCTTTGCCCGTCAAGGCCACCACGGTCATGTCACGTTCATGGGCCGCTTGAATGGCGGCCAAGACATTGGGTGAACTGCCGCTGGTGGTGATGGCCAGCAGCACATCACCCGATTGACCCAAGGCACGCACTTGTTTGGCAAAAATTTGTTCGTAGCTGTAATCATTGGCCACGGCTGTGAGGATGGAGCTGTCGGTGGTGAGCGCAATGGCCCCCAACTCAGGTCGCTCACGCTCGAAACGGCCCACAAACTCAGCGGCGAAATGCTGCGCATCTGCCGCAGAGCCCCCGTTGCCGCAGGCCAGCACTTTGCCACCGCTGGTGACACTGGCCAGCACCGCAGACACGGCTGCTGCAATGGGTTTGGACAAGACTTGGGCGGCCTGGTATTTCAGGTCGGCAGAGTCGATGAAGTGTTGTTCGATACGTTGCTCAAGCATGACTGAATGATACCTTTTGTGTCTTGCAGATGCAGCCCATTCATGACGCGTCGAAAGCGGCTTTGAACCAGTGCAATTCATCGCCCTCCAAGGCGACCACATCAAACCGACATGGGGATGGTTGTCGCATTTTCAACAGGTAATGCTGCGCCGCAAACACAATGCGCCGCTGCTTGACCCACGTGACGCTGCCAAGCGCGCCTCCGTGGTGTGCGCTGCCGCGCTGTCTGACCTCCACAAACACCAAGGTGTGATCGGCATCACGCAAGATCAAATCAATTTCGCCACCACCCCGTCCGGGCGTCCGATAATTGCGCTGCACGAGCTTCAACCCTTGGGTTTGCAAATAGTGCAACGCGCGGTCTTCGGCCGCATCTCCTTTTTGCTTGGTGGTGATTAGCATGCGCGCACGCGCTTGCGTTTGACCATCGGGTTTGTTCACAGCACCTCCTTGATGAACACCAACTTTGATTCCGCCTTGTCGGCTGCCCACGCTGCGACAGCCGCCCAAAACCACCCCACAGGCACGCTGTATGTGGTGGCCACGCCCATTGGCAATTTGGCCGACATCAGCTTGCGTGCGCTGCATGTACTGAGTCTTTGCGACACACTGGCGTGTGAGGACACGCGGCACTCACAAACTTTGCTGCGCGCCTACGGCATCGACAAGTCAGCCTCGCATTGGCTGGCCGTACACCAGCACAACGAGGCCGAAGCCGCAGAAGAAGTCATTCGCCGACTGCAAGCCGGCCAGCGTGTGGCTTATGTCAGCGATGCAGGCACACCCGCGGTGAGTGACCCTGGGGCACGCTTGGCTTGGCAAGTTCAAAGCGCTGGCTTGCGCGTGGTGCCGTTGCCTGGCGCCAGCAGCGTGACAGCCTTGCTGAGTGCGTGCGGTACACCCGCGCCAGACTCATCGGGGTTTGTGTTTGTCGGCTTTTTGCCATCCAAAGCCACCGAGCGTCACCATGCGGTTGAAGGTTTGAGCCAAGAGCCCCGCACCCAAGTCTTGCTTGAGGCACCACACCGCATTGAGGCCCTCGCCACGGCGCTGGGTGTTTTGGGTGCCCGCCCTGTCACGATTGGGCGGGAACTGACCAAGCAGTTTGAAGAAATTGCCACCGTCGCCGCGCAAGACTTGAGCGCTTGGTTGCAAGGCCATGCACAGCGCACGCGCGGTGAGTTTGCGCTGGTGGTGCATGCCCAAGCCCAGACGCGTGCAGCAGGCTCTGACAACGACCGTTTGCTGAAAATTTTGATGCAAGAGTTGCCACTGAAAACTGCCGTCAAGGTAGCGGCAGAGATCAGCGGCGAGGCAAAAAATGCGCTGTATGACCGCGCTTTAGAACTGAAGCAGGCATCGGCCGAATAAAGCTGGTGCGGCTGGCGGGGATCGAACCCACGACCCTTGGCTTCGGAGGCCAATACTCTATCCACTGAGCTACAGCCGCACTTGACTAGCCTTGGATTGTAGGCGCCCCGCTATAATTTCCTGAGTTTCAGAGATAGCCCACAGGATTTAAAAATGAGCCACGACCACCACGATCAATCGCACTCAACTTCGCAAGTTTTATCTTCCACGATGAAGACATTTGTCTTGCCCATGTTGGTGGTTGTGGGATTGGTGGCTTATGTCGCCGCGTCTTTTCGCCCTCAAGTGGTGACCGGTTCAAATGAGCCAGAAGCGGTGGCGGAACGCATCCAAAAAGTTGGTTTTGTTCAGGTGAAAGATGCCAACCGCGCTGCCCGCTCGGGCGAAGATGTGTTCAAAGCGCAATGCTCGGCTTGCCACGCCACCGGTGCTGCTGGCTCTCCTAAGTTTGGTGATGCAGGCGCTTGGGGTCCACGCATTGCCAAGGGGTTTGACGCCTTGCTGAATTCCGCGCTCAAGGGCAAAGGCAATATGGGCCCACAAGGTGGCGGCGATTTTGAAGACTTCGAAATCGGCCGTGGTGTGGCCTACATGGCCAACGCTGGCGGCGCCAAGTTTGCTGAGCCTAAAAAACCTGAAGCCAAGTAAGGCTTCTTGCCACAACGCAAAAACCGGCCTAGGCCGGTTTTTTTACGTGGTTGCTTGATGCATCTGTTGTGGGCTTCTGACATAGCCAAACCGTTGTGGCAGCTCTCGCGTTTGCACTTCTTGCGGGACCCACAAGCCAGCCTCAATGAGCTCTGCAGCTTGCAACATGTCTTGCGTGTGTACCAAACCAAAGCCTTGCTCTGTGTCGAGGTACAAGCGTCCGTGCTCATCCATGATGCAGCGCTGCATTCGCACCGATGCACCGGTGTGCGATTGGATTGAGCCGTCTGGCTGCAATCGCCAAATCCAAGGGGTTGCCTCTAGCTCGACATAGACACGTTGTGGGCCATTTTGAAAATACCACCGCCCCTGCACATCACTTGCATAGTTGCGACCGATGAAGGCCACCAGCTTTTCGTGTGCAAGCCGCGAGCCTTTGCTCTGCACAAAGCTGCCTTTGGCTTGGGTTGGGTCATCGCGCATGTACCAATCGCCGCGCGCATCCAAGCCTAGCCAACCGTAGCAGTCAGGCACATTGGGCCACTTGGCCATCGCTTGTTTGACGAGATCATCCATGCTGTGTCATCCACTCCATCACGGCCCAAGGCATTTCTTGCAAATCAGCGGGGAAGGTGCCTGAAGCAAAACCCACATGTCCCCCTTGGTCTGGCTGCCAGAGTGTGACATGCTCACTCACTTGGTTTTGTGTGGGCAAGCAGCTGTCTGGCACGAAGGGGTCGTTGCGTGCATTGAGCACCAAGGCCGGTACTTGGATGCGCGACAGGCCTAGCTTCGCGCTTGCTCTGTCCCAGTAGTCATCCGTGTCTCTGAAGCCGTGCAGAGGTGCGGTGAAGACATCATCAAATGCATACAAGGTATCTGCGGCCATCAACTCTTGCGGATCAAACAAGTTGGGATACTGCTGCAGTTTTTGCATGGCGCGCGGTTTCATCGTGGCTAAGAACATGCGGGCATACACCGCTTTGTTGAACCCCGTGTCTATGGCGTTGCCGCTGGCTGTCAAGTCGATGGGCGAGCAAATAGAGGCCACCCCATTGGCGATGGATGTGGCGGCTTGTCCCATTTCTCCAGCCCAACGCATGAGCGCATTGCCCCCCAGAGAAACACCCGCTGCGAAGATAGGCCCTGTATGTTGCGCATGAAAGCGCCGCAACATCCAGTCGACCTCTTCGAAATCGCCCGAGTGATAGGCCCTTGGGGCCCAATTGATTTCACCGCTGCAACCTCTGAAGTGCGGCACCGCCATGTGCCAACCTCGCAACTGTGCTTCTTGTGCAAAGGCTTGTGCGTAGTGGCTGCTGGAAGACCCTTCTAAGCCATGAAAGAGCACCAACAACGGCGCATCTTCTAACAAGTCGACTGTGGGCACATGCCAATCGACATCGACAAAATCACCGTCGGGCGTATCCCAGCGTTCACGCACCCATTGTGGTTTGGCGCCTACATAGCGGCGCGCCAGTTTGGCCGAATAAATTGTTTGCACATTGCCCCCTGGTAACCACCAAGGGGGTTGGTAATTCCAAATCAATGCAAGACCTGTGGTGCCGCGTGGGCTTCTGCGTGTGTGGGTGCGGTTCCTGGGCTGGCATGGTGTGCCACCATGCGCCAACCTTGTGCCGTGCGTTGGTACACATTGGTCGCCACCACCGCCGCTTCTTGTGTGCCATCGGTGGTGAGTAAAGCGATGCGTTCAATCACGTTGTGCATGGCACTGGTGAGTGACTCCACTTTGCAAATGTGCTCAGGGCGTGCCGCAATCGTGCCATTGGCAAACATGGCTTCAAAAGCTGCGCGGATGCTGGCGCTGCCAATCAGACGTGGGCCGCCTGGATGCACGCAGACGATGTCGTCTTCGTCTGCCCAGCAGCTCATGAGTTTTTCGATGTCGCCCGTTTGCAGGGCTTCATAGAACTGGCTTTCAATCGCATCTGCAGTGCCGCCTACGGTGGCAGCTCGGAGTTTGGCTTTAGGCATGGATCAATTGTCTACTGATTTTCTGGCAATAAAAAAGCCCCAACCGTGAGGCAGGGGCTTTTGAACGCTGACGCGCGCAACAATTATTTGTGGGCGCGGTAGCGGCGCAAGGCCGACAATTCAGCAGCCAAGATGGCGAGCTCTGAGCGAGCACGGGCCAAATCAACTTCTGATTTTGCGTTCTTAACGGCTTCTTCAGCTGCGAGTTTGGCTGCGTTTGCTTTTTCTTCGTCCATGTCTTTACCACGCACAGCGGTATCAGACATGACCGTCACGCAGTCAGGTTGCACTTCAAGAATGCCACCTGCCACGAAAACAAACTCTTCCCCACCATCAGCCGTGTGGATGCGCACCGAACCGGGGCGGATGCGTGAAATCAGCGGCGTGTGGCGCGGATAAATACCGAGCTCGCCCGCCTCGCCTGGCAAAGCCACAAAAGTGGCTTCGCCGGAGAAGATGGACTCTTCTGCGCTGACGACATCTACGTGGATGGTACTCATAGGATCTCTCAGATCTTTTTAGCTTTTTCGAACGCTTCGTCGATGGTACCGACCATGTAGAAGGCTTGTTCTGGCAAGTGATCGCACTCACCGTTCACAATCATCTTGAAGCCACGGATGGTTTCAGCCAAGGTCACGTATTTACCGGGTGAACCAGTGAACACTTCAGCCACGTGGAAAGGTTGAGACAGGAAACGTTGGATCTTACGAGCGCGGGCCACAGCCAGCTTGTCTTCAGGAGCCAATTCGTCCATACCCAAAATCGCGATGATGTCACGCAATTCTTTGTAGCGTTGCAGCGTACCTTGCACAGCGCGAGCTGTGGAGTAGTGCTCTTCACCCACAACCAAGGGGTCCAACTGACGGCTGGTGGAGTCCAGTGGGTCAACCGCAGGGTAGATACCCAAAGCGGCGATGTCACGAGACAACACAACGGTGGAATCCAAGTGAGCGAAAGTGGTCGCTGGAGATGGGTCGGTCAAGTCATCGGCAGGCACGTAAACGGCTTGAATCGACGTGATCGAACCCACTTTGGTGGAAGTAATACGCTCTTGCAAACGGCCCATTTCTTCAGCCAATGTAGGTTGGTAACCCACAGCAGAAG
>JBEEJP010000025.1:0-14410 GCA_041169125.1 Pseudomonadota bacterium | reverse complement strand
AAGCTCTCGTCGTAGGCTGTGCCGTAGATCACGTGTGCGTCTTGCGAAGCAAACTTGCGGATGGTGTTCATGGCTTCGCGAGACTCGGACAACTTCAAGCCACCCTTGGCTGCAGTGATCAACACCAACACGCCTTTGGCGCCGGACATGTCCACGCCTTCGAGCAATGGGCAAGCCACGGCTTGTTCAGCGGCGATGCGAGCACGGTCAGGGCCGCTGGCCGCAGCCGTGCCCATCATGGCCTTGCCGGTTTCGCTCATCACGGTGCGCACGTCTTCAAAGTCGACGTTCACCAAGGCTTCCACGTTGATGATTTCAGCAATGCCGCCGACGGAGTTTTTCAACACGTCGTTGGCAAAGGCGAAGGCTTCGTCTTGGCTGGCATCTTCACCCAACACATCCATCAGCTTTTCGTTCAACACCACGATGAGTGAGTCCACGTTGGCTTCGAGTTCTGCCAAACCGGTTTCAGCGTTGTTCATGCGACGGCTGCCTTCAAATTCGAAAGGCTTGGTCACCACACCCACGGTCAAGATGCCCATTTCACGCGCCACACGCGCCACCACAGGTGCAGCACCTGTGCCTGTGCCGCCGCCCATACCGGCAGTGACGAACAACATGTTGGTGCCTTCCAGCGCCAAGCGGATGTCGTCCACCGCTGCCTCAGCCGCTTCACGGCCGCGCTCTGGTTTGCTGCCAGCGCCAAGGCCGGTGGAGCCGAGTTGAATCACTTTGTGCGCATTGCTCACGCGCAGGGCTTGTGCGTCGGTGTTCGCTGTCACGAACTCCACGCCTTGAACGCCAGAGCTAATCATGTGCTCAACTGCGTTACCGCCGCCGCCACCCACGCCAATGACTTTAATTTGGGTGCCTGAGTTGAATGCTTCCACTTCGATCATTTCGATGCTCATGATGTTTCTCCTAATCTAAAAATTTGCAGTTGCCTAAGTTGTTTGTTTTTTTGGTTCATTGCGCTCCTTCTACGAGGGGGGCGCATGTGCAGCACAAGATCGACATCGTCGATGCCTGTGCGAGCGTTGCGGTGGACTACCGCGTGCGAGGTAAAGCAAAGTGGTAGGAATCATGTTTAGAAATTCCCCACAAACCAATCTTTGAGACGGCCCATCAACGAATTGACGGACCCACTCTTTTGTGAAACTTTCATGCCCCGCTGACGGTCAACCCCCGCCTCGGCCAACAAACCCATCACGGTGGCGGCACGTGGCTGCGCCACCATATCGGCCAACACGTTGTTGTAGTGCGAGACGCCTCGACGCACGGGCTTTAAGAAAATATCTTCACCCAACTCCACCATGCCTGGCATCACAGCGCTGCCGCCGGTGAGCACAATGCCCGAAGACAGCACTTCTTCGTAGCCTGAGTCACGAATCACTTGCTGAACCAAGGAAAAAATTTCTTCGACGCGTGGCTCAATCACACCGGCCAGGGCTTGACGGCTCAACATGCGTGGCCCACGGTCACCCAAGCCGGGTACTTCCACTTGCACTTCAGGGTCTGCCAACAGTTGTTTGGCATAGCCGGATTCAATCTTGATCTCTTCCGCATCTTTGGTGGGGGTACGCAACGCCATCGCAATGTCGCTGGTGATCAAGTCACCCGCAATCGGAATGACCGCGGTGTGACGAATCGCGCCATTGGTAAAAATCGCCACATCGGTGGTGCCTGCGCCAATGTCCACCAACGCCACGCCCAATTCGCGCTCATCATCGGTCAGCACCGACATGCTGGACGCCAAAGGATTGAGCATCAAACGGTCCACATCCAAACCGCAGCGGCGCACGCACTTGATGATGTTCTCAGCCGCACTCTGTGCGCCTGTCACGATGTGCACTTTGGCCTCTAGACGAATGCCACTCATGCCAATCGGCTGCTTCACATCTTGGCCATCAATCACAAACTCTTGGGGCTCCACCAAAAGCAAGCGTTGGTCTGTCGAGATGTTGATGGCTTTGGCAGTTTCCACCACGCGGGCCACATCGGCTGCGGTCACTTCTTTGTCTTTCACGGCGACCATGCCGGTCGAGTTGAACCCACGGATGTGACTGCCTGTGATGCCGGTATAGACATGCGTGATCTTGCAGTCCGCCATGAACTCAGCTTCTTTGAGGGCTTGCTGAATGCTCTGAACCGTCGCATCGATGTTGACCACGACACCGCGTTTCAAACCACTGCTAGGTGCGACACCCAAACCTGCGAGTTTGAGTTCGCCATCGGGCATCACTTCGGCCACGACCACCATGACCTTGGCTGTGCCAATGTCTAAGCCGACCACCAAATCTTTGTACTCTTTTGCCATAACAGCCTCGTTCTTTCTCGTCTTCTTTTGTGTGTTCGTTACCGCTTGGCCGACACGTCTTGCGTGCTCACCCCGCGCAAACGAAGCGCATACCCGTTGTCATGTCGCAAGTCGGCAGATTCAATCGCCGTGACTTTGCGCCCTAGTTTTTGCGTGACTTGTGCCAAGGTGTGCGACACACGTCGCACACGCACCATCACGTCCTCCACACTCCCTCGCCCCAGTTCAATCACACCACCTTGTGACAACTTGGCACGCCAACTGCCGCGATCGGACAAGACCAAACTGTCCAACGACAAACTCATCGTCTTGAATGCGGGTGCCAACGCCAAATACATCGCCAACACTTGTTGCGACTGGCTCTCTGGCCCACTCAAGCGGGGCATCTTGTCGTCTTCCAAATCGCTCACATTGGCTTCAAACACTTCGCCATAACTGTTGACCATGCGTTGCTCGCCATCGTCACCCCAATAGGCCACGGGCTTGTGCTCTTGCAAGGTCACACGCAAGCGGTTGGGAAACTCACGCTGCACCGAGGCCAAACGCACCCAAGGCACGCTCTCAAACGCGCTGCGCACGCGGCCCAAATCGGCGGTGAAGAAATTGCCTGTGAACTTGGTCACCACATTGGCACGCAGGGTCACTTCGTTGTTGTGTTCGACATCGCCCTTGACGGTGATGCCCTTCAGGGCAAACGCTGGCAATTGCACCAAGGCCCACACACCGCCCGCCAACGCACCCACGATCAAGCCCACGAACATGAGCGAAGCAGCCATGTGCATGAGCTTGACGTCGAGCGGCACCGGCACCGAGGCATTTACCTCAGGGCGGGGTCGCAGGTGGGTGTAGCGCGTGGTCATACGGCTGGGTGTCCTCCGGGGTGATCGAGCGTGGCACTTTCCAGCAACATCAAGCACAAGTCTTCATAGCTGATGCCCGCCGCACGTGCCGACATGGGCACCAAGGAGTGGCTGGTCATGCCGGGGGATGTGTTCATTTCCAACAAAAACGGCTTGCGGTCTGATGCACGCAACATGATGTCGGCGCGCCCCCAGCCACGACACCCCAAGGCGCGATAAGCCGCGACTACCAAGCGTTGAATTTCTTTTTCTTCGGCCTCAGGCAAACCGCTGGGGCAGTGGTACTTCACATCGTCGGTGAAGTACTTGTGGTTGTAGTCATACGCACCATCAGGCGCGGCAATGCGCACCACGGGCAAGGCACGCGCATGGGCGCCGTTGCCCAAGATGGGGCATGTCAGCTCTTCACCGGTGATGAACTCTTCGCACAACAGGTCTGGGTCGTATTTCGTAGACAACGCAGCGGCCGCTTGGATCTCGCTGGCGTGTGTGACTTTGCTCATGCCAATCGAAGAGCCTTCACGTGGCGGCTTGACGATCAACGGCAACCCCAACTTGGCTGGAATGGCTTGGATGTTGTCAGCGGTTTGGTCCTCGGGTGCCAACCACACATAAGCGGGCGTGGACAAACCCACAGCGCTCCACACGCGTTTGGTCATCACCTTGTCCATCGCCATCGCTGAGGCCATCACACCCGAACCGGTGTAGGGAATACCGAGCAACTCCAACGCGCCTTGCACCACGCCATCTTCGCCGTAGCGACCATGCAAGGCAATGAACGCGTGTGTGTAGCCTTCGCGCTTGAGTTCATCCAAGCTGCGCTCAGCCGGATCAAACGCGGTGGCATTCACACCCTTGCCTTGCAAGGCTTTGAGCACACCGGTGCCCGACATGATGGACACCTCACGCTCGGCAGACAAGCCACCGGTGAGGACTGCAACTTTGGCCGTGTTGATATTGAACGTCATCTCTTTAACTCTTACGTTGTTGCACCAAGGCCAGCACTTGGGTTGGCACTTGACCAATCGAGCCGGCGCCCATGCACATCACCACATCGCCGTCTTGCGCGTGGTCTGCAATGACTTGGGCCATGTTGTGAATGTCATCCACGAACACCAACGCCTCGTGACCTGCCACGCGCATGGCGCGTGACAAAGCGCGGCCATCAGCAGCGGCAATGGGCGCCTCGCCTGCGGCATAAATTTCTGAAAGCCACAGCACATCGGCACGACCCAAGACATCCACAAAGTCTTCAAAACAATCGCGCGTGCGGGTGTAGCGGTGCGGCTGAAACGCCAACACCAAACGACGACCCGGAAACGCCCCACGTGCCGCAGCCAAGGTTGCCGCCACTTCCACGGGGTGATGGCCATAGTCTTCGATGAGGGTGAACTCGCCACCGTTTTTCGCCGCCACTTGGCCGTGGCGTTGGAAGCGACGGCCCACGCCTTTGAACTCGGCCAAGGCTTTTTGCAGCGCGGCATCGGGCACGTTCAATTCCACCGCAATCGCAATCGCAGCCAAGGCATTGAGCACGTTGTGTTCACCGGCCAAGTTCAGTGTGATGTCGAGATCGGGCAAGGTCACACCATTGCGGCGTTGCACGGTGAAGCACATGCGACCGTTGTCGGCACGCACGTTCACCGCACGAACTTGCGCTTGCTCATTAAAGCCATAGGTGGTGATGGGGCGCGACACCTCAGACAAGATGCTGCGCACGGCCGCATCGTCGGTGCACAAAATCGCTGCGCCATAGAAAGGCATGCGGTGCAAAAACTCGATGAACGCGCCCTTCAATTTATTGAAGTCATGGCCGTAGGTGTCCATGTGGTCGGCGTCGATGTTGGTCACCACGGCCATCACGGGCAAGAGGTTCAAGAACGACGCATCTGACTCATCGGCCTCAACCACGATGTAGTCGCCCGAGCCGAGTTTGGCGTTGGCACCTGCGCTGTTGAGCTTGCCGCCAATCACAAACGTCGGGTCCATGCCGGCTTCAGCCAACACACTGGCCACCAAACTGGTGGTGGTGGTTTTGCCGTGGGTGCCGGCAATGGCCACGCCGGTTTTCAGACGCATCAGCTCGGCAAGCATGACCGCGCGTGGCACCACGGGAATGAGCTTGGCATGTGCGGCCACCACTTCGGGGTTGTCCGCTTGCACCGCGGTGGAGGTGACCACCGCATCTGCACCCACGATGTTGTGTGCGTCGTGGCCCACATGGGTTTGAATGCCCAAACTTTGCAAACGCTTCAAGGCAACGCTGTCAGACAAATCGGAGCCCGAGACCACATAGCCCAAGTTCAACAACACTTCCGCAATGCCACTCATGCCTGCGCCGCCGATGCCGACAAAGTGAATGTGACGAATGGCGTGTTTCATTGTTTTTTTCCTTTCGCTGCGAGCTGCTCGCAAGCGGCCACGACCTGCGCCACGGCGTCGACTTGACGCACGGCATACGCTTTTTCGGCACAGGCCAACAAAGTGCGTCGCGTCATGAATTGCAAACGGTCCGCCAAGTCTTGGGCTTTCAATTCGTTTTGTGGCACCAACCATCCACCCCCGGCATCGACCACAAAGCGGGCGTTGGTGGTTTGGTGGTCGTCAACCGCATGCGGGAACGGCACATAAATCGCAGCAGCACCCACAGCCGCAAGCTCGGTCACGGTGCTGGCACCGGCACGGGCAATCACCACATCGGCGTCGGCAAAGGCTTGCGCGGTGTCGTCGATGAAGGGGGTCAACGCCGCAGGCACACGCGCCTCTTCGTAGGCAGCACGCAACGCATCAATTTGTTTGGCACCACTTTGGTGGGTGACGATGGGGCGTTGGTCGTGCGGAATTTTGGCCAAGGCTTGTGGCACCACCGTGTTGAGTGCTTGTGCACCCAAGCTGCCGCCCACCACCAACACACGCAAGGGGCCGCTGCGATTTTCAAAGCGCTGCGCGGGTTCGGCTTGGTTCACAAAGCCGTCGCGCATCGGGTTGCCCACCCATTGCGCTTTTGGCAATACGTTGGGGAAGGCGCTGAACACACGATCTGCCACACCGCTCAACACCTTGTTGGCCATACCTGCGACTGAGTTTTGTTCGTGCAACACCAAAGGCTTGCCACACAACACAGCCATCATGCCGGCAGGGAACGTGATGTAACCGCCCAAGCCCACCACCACATCAGGCTTGACGCGACGCACCACGCACCAGCTTTGCCAAAACGCACGCAACAACTTCAAAGGCAACAGCGCCAACGTTTTCACACCTTTGCCGCGCACGCCACCAAAGGCCACTGTTTCGTAGGCAAAGCCACGTGGTGGCACCAACTGGCTTTCCATGCTGGGCGCGGGCGCGCCGAGCCAATGCACGTTCCAGCCATGGATGCGCAATTGTTCAGCCACAGCCAAGCCCGGGAAGATGTGGCCACCCGTCCCCCCAGCCATGATGAGTGCCGTGCGTGAGGACGTGCTCATAAGCGCCCCCCATGCATGATGACTTTGTTCTCAAAGTCCACGCGCAACACCACCGCAATGGCAATCAGGTTCAGCAAGATGGCAGAGCCGCCGTAGCTCATCAACGGCAAGGTCAAGCCCTTGGTGGGCAAGGCCCCTAAGTTCACCCCCATGTTGATGAACGATTGAAAGCCAATCCAAATTCCCACACCTTGTGCGACCAGACCTGCAAACACACGGTCCATGGCAATGGCTTGACGACCGATGTACATGATGCGACGTGTGAGCCACATGAACAGGGCAATGATGGCCACCACGCCGACAAAACCAAACTCTTCACCAATCACCGCCATCAAAAAGTCGGTGTGCGCCTCTGGCAGCCAATGGAGTTTTTCAACACTGCCGCCCAGACCCACGCCAAAAATTTCGCCACGGCCAATCGCAATCAGCGAATGCGACAACTGGTAGCCCTTGCCCAGCGCGTGCTCCATGCTCCAAGGATCGAGGTACGCAAAGATGCGCTCGCGTCGCCACTCAGAGGTGGCGATGATCAAGCCAAACACGCCCACCAACGCCGCCGCAATCAAGAAGAACATGCGGGCATTCACGCCACCCAAAAACAAGATGCCCATGGCGATCACGGCGATCACCATGAAGGCGCCCATGTCTGGCTCAGACAACAGCAGCAAACCCACCGCAGCCACGGCAGCCCCCATGGGCAAGACCGCTGCGAAGAAGTTTTCTTTCACATCCATCTTGCGCACCATGTAGTTGGCGGCGTACAGCAGAACGCCCCACTTGGCCAGCTCAGACGGTTGGAAGTTCATAAAGCCCAAACCAATCCATCGGCGCGCACCGTTGACGGATTTGCCAATGAAAGGAATCAACACCGCAATCAACAACACGATGGAAGCAATGAACACCCACGGCGCAATGCGCTCCCAGGTATTGAGCGGCACTTGGAAAGCCAACAACGCTGCCACAAATGCCACAAAGAGCGACATGCCGTGACGCAGCAAGAAATGCGTTTGGGTATAGCCCGCGCCCATGCGTGGGTTGTCTGGAATCGCGATGGAGGCGGAATACACCATGACCAAACCAAACATGAGCAAAGCAAAGGTGACCCACACCAAAGGTTGGTCAAACCCTTTCACATGCACAGGTGAGGCCGCCGTGCGCGCAAACTCGGTCCCGTGCACACGCACAGGCAAAGCATCCATCCCCGCTTCAGGCGTTGCGGTCAACAGATGACCTAAGCGCTGCTTGAGGCGCTGCATCCAAGTCGGGCGTGTTGGGGCGGTCATGTCACTCACACCATGCCTCCAGCTTCTTCCACCAAATGGTTCACCGCCTGCACGAACACCTCTGCGCGGTGCGCGTAGTTGCGAAACATGTCCATGCTGGCACACGCGGGGGACAGCAACACCGCGTCCCCTGACTGCGCTTGCGTGCTGCACAGCTGCACCGCTTGCTCCAAAGTTGGAGCATCCAGCAGCGTGACACCGCTGTGCTGCAACACCTCGCGCAAGGCCGGCGCATCACGACCGATCAGCACCACTGCACGTGCATAGCGCGAGACAGGTTCGCGCAAAGGCGTGAAGTCTTGGCCTTTGCCGTCACCGCCCAAAATCACCACCAAGCGACGATCCACGCCTAAGCCCTGCAAGGCCGCCACTGTGGCGCCCACATTGGTGCCTTTGCTGTCGTCAAAATATTCCACACCGTTCAACACCGTCACGGGTTCCACACGGTGTGGCTCACCGGTGTACTCACGCAAGCCAAACAACATGGGCGCCAAATCGCCACCGGCATTGCTGGCCAAGGCCAAGGCTGCGAGGGCATTGAGCGCGTTGTGGCGGCCACGGATGCGCAGGGCATCGGCAGGCATCAAACGTTGGATGTGAATTTCTTCTTCGTCATCTTTTTTGCGCTTGCGGGTTTCATCCGCTTCTAGCGCGCGCACCAGCCATGTCATGCCATTGACGGTTTCGATGCCATAGTCACCGGGGCGTTGTGGCACATCACCACCAAAAGTGAGGTGCGCACGCACTTGAACTTTGGGCGTCTTGGCACGTGAGGGCTTGGCCGGTACGTCGACCACCTCCATCGGTGCACTGTCGAGCATGGCCATCACACCCACGTCTTCACGGTTGAGCACCAGCACGCCACGCTTGCCAAAAATGCGAGCTTTGGCAGCGCCATAGCCGTCCATGCTGCCGTGCCAATCGAGGTGGTCTTGGGTGAGGTTCAACACAGTGGCCGCGGTGGGCTCGAAGTTGTCCACGCCCTCCAACTGGAAGCTCGACAGCTCCAGCACCCACACCTGTGGCAAAAACGGATGGTCTGCAGGCGGGGGTGGGGGTGGCTCCAGCGGTGGTAAATCGACCTCGAAGCGTTCGTCGTCTGTGGCGATAGCTTCTGGCGGTTGTTCCAACTCTGCGCGATCGGTCAATGCTGTGTGCGATTCACCATCACCATCACCATCACCATCACCATCAACCTCAGCAGCCTCTTGGGCCAACGCAGCTTGCGCATCCAGCGCGATCTGCGCAGCCTGTGCTGCCTGTGCTTTTTCTTGGGCCTCTGCCGCAGCGCGAGCTTGCTCAGCCGCAGCTTCATCGGCAGCCAGCTCGGCGGCTTGTTGTTCGGCCTGTGCGTCGGCCACGGCTTGTTCTTCAGCGGCTTTGTCGAGTGCTTGCGACAGAGTGTCTAACAAGGTGGGGCCAATGTTGCCCGCCACGGCCACACGTTTGCCTGCGCGTTCGAGCAAGCGACCTGTCAACGAGGTCACGGTGGTTTTGCCGTTGGTGCCTGTGATGGCCAACACCTTGGGGTGATAGGTCATGCTGGTTTGCAAATCGCTCAGCGCTTGCGCAAACAAAGTCAGCTCAGTGCCCACCCACAAGCCGGCCGCCACCGCCGCATTCCAAACGGGCGCGACCGACTCAGGGCTCAGGCCTGGACTCTTGAAAACAGCGCGCACATCTTGGCCTTCGACCAAGGCAGCCTCAAACGGGCCCTGCACAAAAACGACCTGCGGCAACTCCGCACGCAACGCCGCCAAATGCGGGGGTTGTTCGCGTGTGTCGACCACCTTCACCTGCGCACCATGACGAACGCACCAACGCGCCATCGCCAGGCCGGAGTCACCCAAGCCCAGAATCAGCACCGATTGGTTGTGGAGTTGCTGCATCGTCTTATCTCAACTTCAAAGTGGACAACCCCACCAAGCACAGCAGCATGGTGATGATCCAAAAACGCACGACGACTTGGGTTTCTTTCCAGCCGCTCTTTTCAAAGTGGTGATGCAAAGGCGCCATCTTCAAAATGCGACGACCTTCGCCATATTTCTTTTTGGTGTACTTGAAGTAGGTCACTTGCAACATGACTGACAAGGCTTCGACCACGAAGATGCCGCCCATGATGGCGAGCACAATTTCTTGACGCACGATCACCGCAATCGTGCCGAGCGCACCGCCCAAAGCGAGCGCCCCCACGTCCCCCATGAACACTTGTGCAGGATGGGTGTTGAACCACAAAAAGGCCAACCCCGAACCCGCCATGGCCGCGCAGAAGATGAGCAACTCACCCGAGCCTGGAATGTGCGGGAAGAACAAGTATTTGGAATACACCGCGCTGCCTGTGACGTAGGCAAACACACCCAGTGCCGAGCCCACCATCACCACGGGCATGATGGCCAAGCCATCCAAGCCGTCGGTCAAATTGACCGCATTGCTAGACCCCACGATGACCAAGTAGGTCATGATGACAAAACCAAACACACCCAAGGGATAAGTGATTTCTTTGAAGAACGGCACCATCAAGCCTGCTTTGGGGGGCAAGTTCACATCAAAGCCCGATTGCACCCAAGAGATGAACAGCTCGGCGACTTTGAGGTTGTTGCTCTCGGAAATGCTGAACACCATGTACAGCGCTGCCACCAAACCGATGAGCGATTGCCACATGTATTTCTCGCGTGAGCGCATGCCCTCTGGGTCTTTGTTGACCACCTTGCGCCAGTCATCCACCCAACCAATCGCACCAAAGCCGAAGGTCACGATCATCACGATCCAGACAAAGCGGTTCGACAAATCGGCCCACAACAGGGTAGACACCGCAATGCCAATCAAGATCAACACACCGCCCATGGTGGGTGTGCCGCTTTTAGACAAGTGTGTTTCCATGGCGTATTCGCGAATGGGTTGACCAATTTTCAAGGCGGCCAAACCACGAATGACCGCAGGGCCCGCGATCAAACCAATCAGCAAGGCGGTCAGAGCGGCCATCACCGCACGAAAGGTGATGTACTGAAACACGCGGAAAAAGCCAAATTCTGGCGAGAGGGTTTGCAGCCATTGGGCCAAGGTCAGCAGCATGGCGTGGTTTCCTTTGGGTTGTCGTCGTGACAGGCGTTGATTGCTTCAATCACCCGCTCCATCTTCATGAAGCGTGAGCCTTTGACCAGCACGCTGCCAACGGTTGGCAGGTGTTGCATCACGCGTTGGTTCAAGCTGTCGATGTCGTTCATGTGCTGCGCATGGGCGCCGCACGCACGGGCGGTGTGCACGGCCAAATCGCCCAAACACAACACGTGGTCAATGCCTTGTTGCGCAGCGTGCACGCCCACTTCTTGGTGGAACTCGGGGCCTTGTGTGCCCACCTCGCCCATGTCGCCCAACACGAGCAAACGTGGTGCAGGCAATTCGGCCAACACATCAATCGCGGCACGCACGGAATCGGGGTTGGCGTTGTAGGTGTCGTCCACCACCGTGATGTCGCGGCCTTGGCATTGAATGCCAAAAGCACGTGAGCGGCCTTTGACGGGTTCGAAATTGTTGAGACCTTGGGCAATCACCTCGAGCGACACACCCGCCGCCAAGGCACATGCGGTTGCAGCCAAGGCATTGCCCACGTTGTGACGGCCTGCAATGTGCAGCTGCGCGTGCAACACACCCGCAGGCGTTTGCGCTTGGACCGACCAGTGGTCATTCAACCAATCGGCTTTGAGCAACTGGACTTCGGCTTTGTCAGACACATTGGCGTTCATCGAGAAACGCAAGCAAGTGCGGTTGCCTGCCAAGGCTTTCCACAAGGGGCTGTAGGCGTCATGCGCGGGGAACACCGCCACACCGTGTGCAGGCAAAGCCCGAATGGCTTCGCCGTTTTCTTGCGCCACGGCATCAACCGTGGCCATGTACTCTTGGTGTTCGCGTTGGGCGTTGTTGACCAATGCCACGGTGGCTTGGGTCATGTCGGCGAGACCTGCAATTTCACCCGGGTGGTTCATGCCCAACTCCACCACCGCACTGCGGTGATGGGCACGCAAACGCAGCAGCGTTTGTGGCACGCCAATGTCATTATTGAGATTGCCTTGTGTGGCCAAGGCGTCGTCACCAAAGCCTGCACGCAAGATGCTGGCAATCATTTGTGTGACGGTGGTTTTGCCGTTGCTGCCTGTGACGGCAATGACAGGCAAGTTGAACTGGCTGCGCCAGCCTTTGGCCAATTGCCCCAAAGCGATGCGCGTGTCTGACACGTGCACGCCCGCGAGTTGGGCAGCCTCTAAACCATGACTCGCCAGTGCAGCCGTGGCACCGCTGGCGGCGACTTGGGGCAAAAAGTCGTTCGCATCAAAGCGTTCGCCTTTCAGGGCCACAAACAAATCGCCCGCTTGGCAGGTGCGGCTGTCGGTGTTGACGCGTTGAATGGTCAAGGCGGCATCACCCACCAGCTGCGCACCGCTGAGCCACTGGCTGATTTGTGTCAAGCTGAGGTTCATGTCAGACATGGGCCACCTCCTGCTTGGCACGACGGGCCAAGGCGTCACGTGCATGTTGCACATCGCTGAACGGATGCTTGATACCTGCGATGTCTTGGTAATCTTCGTGGCCTTTGCCTGCAATCAACACCACATCTTGGGCACGTGCGTTTTGCACGGTCTGTGCAATGGCCTGGGCGCGATCGGCCACCACAATGGCATGGGCGGCGTTTTGCAGGCCCGCCAACATGTGGTTCAAAATGGTTTGCGGATCTTCTGTGCGTGGGTTGTCGCTGGTGAGCACCACATGCTGCGCATGGTGTTCGGCTGCGGCAGCCATCAAGGGGCGCTTGGCCGCATCGCGGTCGCCGCCACAGCCCAGCACGCAGGTCAACTCACCTCCGCGTGCGTGTGCCAGTGGCAACAAGGCTTGCACCGCTTGTGCCACCGCATCGGGCGTGTGCGCATAGTCAATCACCACCAAGGGTTCACCCGCTTCGCCCACGGTTTGCATGCGCCCTGGCACAGCAGGCAACACACGGCAGGCTTGCACCGCCTCGGCCAAGCTGTGACCCAAGGCACGCAAACAGGCGATGACGCCCAACACATTGCTCACGTTGTAGTGGCCCACCCAATGGGTTTGCAGGGCATGCACCTCATCGCCCTCGGCCACGTCAAAACACAAACCGGTTGTGCCGAGCTGAATGTGGCGCGCCACGATGTGTTGCGCCGATGTGCGTGGCTTGCCACCGGCATCTGCCTTTGCCTTAGTGGCACACGAGATCGTCCAAACCTTTGGGGCGTTGGCGTTGGCACTGACTTGCAGTTGTGCAGCCAAAACGGCACCTTGTGCGTCATCCACATTGATGACAGCGGCTTGCAAACCCACCCAACTGAACAAAGCCAACTTGGCTTGCCAATAAGCAGCCATGCTGCCGTGGTAGTCCAAATGGTCTTGCGTGAAGTTGGTCAACATGGCCACGCGTACCTGTGTGCCATCTAAGCGATGCTCAGCCAAGCCGATGGATGACGCCTCAATGGCGCACGCCTTCACACCCGCATTCACCATGCTGCGCAACTTGGCTTGCAGCAGCACAGGGTCGGGCGTGGTCAGGCCTGTCACTTCAAGCTGCCCCACTTCGCCCACACCCAAGGTGCCCACCATGGCGCAGCGCTGACCTGCGTTTTGCAACGCATGCGCCAGCCACCAAGCAGTGGATGTTTTGCCATTGGTGCCGGTGATGGCCACCACATCCAGCGCGTGGCTGGGTTGTTCGTAATACGCGGCAGCGATCAAACCGCTGGCCGCTTTCAAGCCGTCGTAGGTGGCAATGGCATCGCTGTCATCCCACGCAAATGCATCCGCACCTGCATGCTCGACCACGCAAGCGGTTGCCCCTTGCTTCAAGGCGGAGACCACAAATTGACGACCATCCGTCACGCCACCGGGCCAAGCGATGAAGCCATCGCCCGCGCCCACACGACGACTGTCGGTGTGCAAGGCGCCACGCACTTGGGCGTGAAGCCACTGGGCGGCGTCTTGGGGGCTATGCAGTCGTTTCATCAAAACGACTCCTTCTCAACCTTGGTCACCACCTGGGGTTTGACCGCCATGTCGGGTTGCACGCCCATCATGCGCAAGGTTTGTTGCACGGTTTGGCTAAACACTGGCGCCGCCACATCGCCACCGAAGTAAGCGCCGTTGGTCGGCTCGTCCACCATCACAGCCACCACGATGCGTGGGTTGTCGATGGGCGCGATGCCCACGAAGAAACCCCGGTATTTTTTACTGGCGTAGCCCTTGCCTTCAACCTTGTGCGCGGTGCCGGTTTTGCCACCGACCGAGTAGCCCATGGTTTGTGCCTTGGGCGCTGTGCCGCCTTGGATGGTGACCATGTGCAACATGTTGCGAATGGCCGTGGCGTTTTGCACAGACAACACACGCGCACCGCTGGCCACCGCTTGGTTGGTTTTGACCAAACTCATGGGCACCATTTCGCCGTCGTGCGCAAACACGGTATAGGCCTGC
>JBEEJP010000024.1:0-14676 GCA_041169125.1 Pseudomonadota bacterium | reverse complement strand
TGTCAGCTCTGAAATCATTTTGCAAGCCCAAGACGTGCATGCGTGGTACGACAGCAGCCACGTGCTGCATGGCGTGAGCCTAGACATTCGCAAAGGCGAAACCGTGGGCTTGTTGGGCCGCAATGGCATGGGCAAAAGCACACTCATTCGCAGCTTGCTGGGCCATGTGCGCCAACGCGATGGCCACATCCATTTGTTTGGTCACGACATCTCCCAAGCACGCCCGCACGAAGTCGCCCGCATGGGCGTGGCCTATGTGCCCGAAGGCCGCGGTGTGTTTGGCAACCTGAGCGTGCGCGAAAACTTGGTCATGGCCGCACGCCGTGGCCGTGATGACCGCAGCGACTGGACCCTCGAACGCGTGCTGCACACCTTCCCGCGCTTGGCCGAGCGTTTGACCAACTTAGGCAGCCAGCTCTCGGGCGGCGAGCAGCAAATGCTCTCGATTGGTCGCGCGTTGATGACGCACCCCGACCTCATCATCTTGGACGAAGCCACCGAAGGCTTGGCCCCCCTCATCGTCGCCGACATTTGGCGCGTGATTGACGAGATCAAAGCCAGTGGCTTGGCCGTGCTCATCGTGGACCGCGATTGGCACAAAGTGCTCTCACGCAGCAACCGCGCCTTGGTGCTGCAAAAAGGCTTGGTGGTGATGCAAGGCGATGCACAAGCCATGCTGAACGACCCAGCACTGCCTAACTATTTGGGCGTGTGAGGCCCTGCCCATGAAAGCGATTTACATCGACGGCCACGGCGGCAACGAGGTGGTGCACGTGGGCCCACGCCCTGCCCCACAGCGCCACCCGGGCGAGGTGCTCATTCGCATGAGCGCGAGCACACTCAACCAAGTCGACCTGTACATGCGCAACAGCGGTGCGGGCATCACGCACCAACTGCCGCAAGTCATGGGCATTGAAGGGTTTGGCCATGTGGCAGCGTGCGACGAACACAGCGGCTTTGAAGTCGGCGATGCCGTGGTCATTCACCCCGGCGTCAGCTGCGGCCAGTGCGAGTTTTGCCAGCGCGGCGATGACGTGCTGTGCACGCGCATCGCTCTGGTGGGTGAACACCGCGATGGCGCGTGGTCTGAATACGTGGTGGTGCCTGCAGCCAATGTGTTGCCCGCCCCCAGTTACCTCACCGCGTTTGAAGCAGCGGCGTTGGCCGTGACCCACCTCACCGCCTGGCGCATGGTGGTCACACAAGGCCAGCTGCAAGCGGGGCAAACCGTGTTGGTGTTTGGCATTGGCGGCGGCGTGTCGGTTGCCGCGTTGCAAATTGCCAAAGCCCTCGGTGCACGCGTGATCGTCACCTCACGCCACGCACACAAACTCGCACGCGCCACCGCGATGGGGGCCGACCTCGGCATTCACACACCCGACGAGGATGTGGTGAAAAGCGTGATGGCCTTCACTGGCAAACGCGGCGTGGACGTGGTGATTGAAAACGTGGGCGAAGCCGTGTGGGGCGACGCCATGAAATCCCTCGTGCGCGGTGGCCGCCTTGTGACCTGTGGTGCCACCAGTGGCGATCAACCACCGGCTGACTTGCGTCGCATCTTCATCCGTCAGTTGCAAATCTTGGGTTCAACCTTGGGCAATTTGCAAGAGTTCAAAGACCTGTTGGCCTTTTGCGAGCAACACCACATTCGCCCGGTGATCGACCGCGTGTACCCGATGGACCAAGTGCACCAAGCACTCGACGTGATGTCACGCGCCGAGCAATTTGGCAAACTCGCTTTGGACTTGAGAAGCCACGCCTGAAACGCGTGGCAGCGCTCAATTCGAAAACGCAGCAATCCCCGTCTGCGCACGCCCCAAAATGAGCGCATGAATGTCATGCGTGCCTTCGTAGGTGTTGACCACTTCGAGGTTGACCAAATGGCGTGCCACGCCAAACTCATCGCTGATGCCGTTGCCACCCATCATGTCGCGCGCCATGCGTGCGATGTCGAGCGCTTTGCCGCACGAGTTGCGTTTGAGGATGGAGGTAATTTCCACCGAATCCGTGCCTTCGTCTTTCATGCGACCCAAGCGCAAACAGCCCTGTAGGCCCAGGGCAATTTCGGTTTGCATGTCGGCCAACTTCTTTTGCACCAATTGATTGGCCGCCAGC
Source organism: Pseudomonadota bacterium (assembly GCA_041169125.1). Lineage (GTDB taxonomy): Bacteria > Pseudomonadota > Gammaproteobacteria > Burkholderiales > Burkholderiaceae_C > Limnohabitans. The sequence goes on along the minus strand of JBEEJP010000024.1, from coordinate 12,561 downwards.
GGACGACCAAACTGCTGACGATCGAGCGTGTATTGACGCGCGCGTAGCCAGCAGTCTTCGGCTGCGCCCAACGCACCCCACGCAATGCCGTAGCGTGCACTGTTGAGGCACGTGAACGGGCCTTTCAAACCTTGCACCTCGGGGAAGGCGTTTTCTTCGGGCACAAACACGCCATCCATCACAATTTCACCGGTGATCGAAGCGCGCAAGCCCACCTTGCCGTGAATGGCTGGTGCGCTCAAGCCTTTCATGCCTTTTTCCAACACAAAGCCGCGAATGGGTCCCACCTTGCCATCGGTGCTGACCTCTTTGGCCCAGACCACAAACACATCGGCAATGGGGCTGTTGGAGATCCACATTTTGTTGCCTGAGAGTTTGTAGCCACCGTCGACCTTGTGCGCACGGCTGGCCATGCTCGCGGGGTCAGAGCCGTGGTCGGGCTCGGTCAAACCAAAGCAACCAATCCACTCGCCTTTGGCGAGTTTGGGCAAGTATTTTTGTTTTTGCGCCTCGGTGCCAAATTCAAAAATGGGCACCATCACCAGCGACGACTGCACGCTCATCATGGAGCGGTAGCCACTGTCGACGCGTTCGACTTCGCGACCAATCAGACCGTAAGCCACGTAGTTCAAACCCGGGCCGCCGTATTCGGTGGGAATGGTGGGGCCCAACAAACCCAGCTCGCCCATTTCGCGAAAGATGGTGGCATCGGTTTGCTCGTTGCGAAAGGCGTTGAGCACACGTGGGGCCAATTTGTCTTGGCAGTACGCTGCGGCGGCTTCGCGCACCATGCGCTCGTCTTCGCTCAGTTGCTGGTCTAACAGAAAAGGGTCTTGCCAGTGAAAGGGAACTTTGGGCATGTGTATCGTCCTTGTTGATCTGAAAATTGGGCGTCAGTCAGGCACCACAGCGGTGGCTTCAATCTCGACTTTAGCGCGGTCTTCCACGAGATCGGCCACTTGCACCAAGGCCATCACAGGAAAATTTTTGCCCATCACGCGCTGATACGCCTGACCGAGTTCGCGCCCGCGTTGGAGGTACTCCTGTTTGTCTTTCACATACCAAGTCAGGCGCACCACATGCTCAGGTCCGGCACCCGCGCACAGGAGTGTGTCCACAATGTTGTGCAAGGCTTGCTCGCATTGGCTCACGAAGTCGTCGGTTTCAAACACACCTTGCCCATTCCAGCCAATCATGCCAGCCACATAAATATGTCGGCCACGCGCTTCAATGCCATTGGCATAGCCTTTGGGTGCGGCCCATCCTTCAGGTTGCAACACACGAAACATGGTGAACTCCTTATGAAATAAAACTGTGTAACTTGAAGCGCTGCAGCTTGCCGGTCTCGGTGCGCGGCAGCACATCGGCGTAAACAATGTGGCGCGGATATTTGTAGGGCGCCACCGTCTCTTTGACAAACTGTTGCAACACCTCGGTCATGTGTGCATCCCCTTGATGACCGGGCTTTAACACCACCACCGCGGTGACCACGCGACCACGTTCGTCATCGGGCACACCAATCACGCCGCACTCGGCCACTGCAGGGTGTTGCATGAGCACACTTTCCACCTCGGGGCCCGCAATGTTGTAGCCCGCCGAAATGATCATGTCGTCGTTGCGCGCCAGATAGCGAAAGTAACCGTCCTCTCGCACAAACGTATCGCCAGGCAAATTCCAGCCTTGCTTGACGTAATCTTGCTGACGTGGGTCATCGAGGTAGCGGCACCCCGTCGGGCCGCGTACCGCCAAGCGACCGGGTGTGCCATCGGGCACGGCTTGCATGTGGTCATCCACGATCTGGGCCTGATAGCCCGGAATCACTTGGCCAATGTAGCCAGGCCTCGCCTCCTTGCCGGCCGAGGCGATGTAGATGTGAATCATCTCCGTGCCCCCAATGCCATCGGTGATGGGGATACCCGTGGCTTGCAGCCAAAGCTGCCGCGTGGCATCTGGCAACGCCTCACCCGCAGACACGGGATGGCGCAAGGCGCTCAAGTCATACGAACCGGCGAGCGCCGCCATTTGTCGATAAAACGTAGGCGCGGTGTAGCACTGCGTGGCGCGGTGATGGGCCATGGTCTCCAGCAGCGACTGTGGGGTGTGTTTTTCTATCAGCACCGTCGAGGCACCGTAGCGCAACGGGAACGCCAGCAAGCCCCCCAAGCCAAAGGTGAAGGCAATGGGTGGTGTGCCGCACACCACATCGTCTGGCCCCATGTTCAAAATGTGACGTGGAAACAAATCGCACATGGCCAGCACGTCACGGTGAAAGTGCATCGTGCCTTTGGGTTTGCCGGTGGTGCCGCTGGTGAAGGCCATCACGCACACATCGTCACGCAGCGTGGGGTGCGCGGTGAAGGGGGCATCGTGCGCGGCCATGCAGTGTTCTAAGCCCTGCGAAGCCTCGCCCCCAAAGTGCATCACGCTGCGCAAACTGGGGGTGTGGTGCGCATGGGCGGGGTTCAAGCAGTGTGCGAGTTCAGCGGCCAAGGCCTCCGCGCACAAGGCCGCTTGCACCTGTGCCTTGTCAATGATTTGCGCCAGCTCGGCCGAGCGCAGCAAAGGCATGGTGGGCACCACCACCAAGCCCGCCTTGATTGCGGCCAACCAACAGGCGGCCATCATCGGGCTGTTGCCACCGCGCAGCAACACACGGTTGCCACTGACCAAGCCCATCTCGTTCACAAGCACATGCGCAATGCGATCCACCTGCGCTTGCAACTGCGCATAGCTCCAGGTGAACGGGCCTTGCGCCCCCACGCCGTGCACCGCTGGGCGTGAGCCGTGACCTGCGCGCACGTGCACGTCTAACAACTCGACACAGGCATTGAGCTGTTCGGGGTATTGCACCTCGGGGCGGTCAAACACGAAAACCGGCCACGCCTCCACGGGTGGCAAATGGTCATGGGCAAAGGTGTCGGTGTGTGATGAAAGCAGGCGTGCAGTCATGGTCGTCTCCTAGATGGTGCGGCGCAATTAAGGTTGGAGCAACGCTCTTGCAATGATGAGTTGCTGCACTTCGCTCGCGCCTTCGTAAATACGCAAGGCACGGATCTCGCGGTAGAGCGACTCCACCGTGCAGCCCTTGGTCACCCCCAAGCCACCGTGCAATTGCACGGCCATGTCAATCACACGTTGCGCCCCTTCGGTGGCCGCAAACTTGGCCATGGCCGCTTCTTGGGTGATGCGCTCGCCCTGATCGCGCAGCCATGCCGCGCGGTAGGTTTGCAAGCGCGCACCATCCAAGAGCATGGCCATCTCAGCAAGCTTGGCTTGGGTGAGTTGCAAATCGGCCAGCATCTGCCCCGCCATGGGTCGTTGGCGCACATGACGCAAGGTGTCGTCCAGCGCACGCTGCCCAAAGCCCAACGCTGCGGCGGCCACCGACGTGCGGAACACATCCAACGTGCCCATCGCCACTTTGAAGCCCTGCCCCGCTTCGCCCAACAACTGATGCGCAGGCACGCGCACGTGGTCAAACTTCAAACGCGCCAGCGGGTGCGGCGCCACCACCTCAATGCGTTCAGCCACGCTCAGGCCGGGCGTTTGGGCATCCACGATGAGGGCGTGGATGTTTTTGGTGCCGCGCACCGTGCCGCCCGAGGCATCACGCACAAACACCACATAAAAGTCGGCAATGCCACCGTTGGAAATCCACGTCTTTTCACCGTCAATCACCCAGTGATCGCCCTCGCGGCGTGCACTGCATTGCATGGCCGCCACATCAGAGCCAGCAGTGGTTTCGCTCAAGGCAAAGGCCGCAATCGCCTCGCCCTTGGCCACGCGGGGCAAGTACTGCGCTTTTTGCGCAGGGGTGCCAAACAGGCTGATGGCCCCTGAGCCCAAGCCCTGCATGGCAAAGGCAAAGTCGGCCAAACCGTGATGCCACGCCAAGGTTTCGCGCAGCAAACACAAACTGCGCGTGTCAATCACCTCGTGCGATGCCCCATAGGCTGTCCCCGCGATCGCGTGACGCAACCAACCATCAGCGCCCAAGCGTTGCACCAAGTCGACACACGTGGCATCCACGTGTTCGGCCTCGTGCGAGACGTCTTGCAAATGCGTGCTCGCCCATTGCTGCAACGCGGCGCGTAACTGACGGTGCGCGTCATCAAAAAAAGGCCAGCGCAGGGTGCGGCTGTCGTCGGGCAAAGCGGGCGGGCGGTGCATGTCAGTCTCCTTGAAACACGGGCGTTTGCTTGGCCACAAACGCGTGATAGGCACGGTGAAAGTCGTTGGTCATCATGCAAATGGCTTGCGCTTGTGCTTCAGCTTCGATGGCCTCATCCACGCCCATATTCCATTCTTGTTGCAGCATTTTTTTGGTCATGCCATTGGCAAAGGTCGGGCCGCTGGCAATTTGATGCGCCATGGTTTGCGCCTCTTGCAGCAACTCGGCGGGTGCGCACAGGCGGTTGAAAAACCCCCAGTCTTGCGCCTGCGCGCCACCCAAACCACGTCCGGTGTAGAGCAACTCGCTGGCACGGCCCTGGCCAATGACGCGCGGCAACAAAGCGCACGCCCCCATGTCGCAACCGGCCAAGCCCACTTTGTTGAACAAGAAATAGGTTTTGCTGCGCTCGGTGCCGTAGCGCAAATCAGAGCCGAGTGCGAGCAACGCCCCTGCGCCTGCGCAAATTCCGTCAATGGCTGCCACGATGGGCTGCGGGCAAGCACGCATGGCTTTGATGACATCGCCCGTCATGCGCGTGAAGGCCAGCAAACCGGGCATGTCGAGTTGGGTCAACGGCCCGATGATTTCATGCACATCGCCGCCCGAGCAAAAGTTATCGCCCTCGCCACGCAAGACGATGGCATGCACATCATCGGCGTACACCATGGCGCGGAACAAATCACGCAGCTCTGCGTACGACTCAAACGAGAGTGGGTTTTTGCGCTCGGGTCGGTTGAGCGAAATCGTGGCCACCCCTTCGTGCCACTGGTAAAGAATGTGTTGACCTTGGTAGGCCGCCAAAGGATGGCGGTGGCGTGGCAATTGGTGGGCTTGACCGGGTAGGTGCTGTGTCATGGCGGCTCTCACTTATGTTGGTGCAAACTGGTTTTCAAATGTCCGAGCAAGCTTTGCAGTTGCTCTTGCTGGCGGGTGCTGAGTTGGGCCAACAAGTCAATCACCCATTGCTCATGTTGCGAGGCCATGCGCGCAAAGCTCTTGCGCCCCGTGGGGGTGAGCAACACATGAAACGAGCGACGGTCGGTGGCCGCGGTGCGGCGTTGAACCAACTGTTCTTTTTCCAGCTGGTCCACGATGACAGTGATGTTGCCGCCGCTGACCATCATGCGACGCGACAGCTCGCCCATCGTCAGGCCATCGGGGTGGCGCTCGAGCTGCGCCATCAAATCAAAGCGTGCCAGTGTGATGCCAAAGTTTTCGCGCAAGCGTTGGCGAATGGCATCTTCAATCAGCGTGGTGCACGACAAAAGCCGCAACCACAAACGTAGCGAGGCGTGGTGGTCGTCACGCGCACGCAGCTCTAAGTCTTCTGTGACCAGCGTGAGGGGTTTGCTCATGGGTTCATCCCGCTAATTCGCCACCATCAATGGCAATGGCTTGTCCGTTGATGGCGGCACTGCCACGCTGGCACAGCCAGAGCACGGTTTGCGCCACCTCGTCGGGTTGGACCATGCGTTTTTGTGGATTGCGTGCCGCCAACATGGCGCGTACGTCAGCCTCGGTCTTGCCCGTTTTTTGTTGGAGGTCCGCCACCGCTTGGTGCACGATGTCTGTCTCGGTATAGCCAGGACAGACTGCATTGACGGTGATGTGCTGGCGTGCCAGCTCAAGCGCGAGCGCACGGGTCAGCCCCACCACCCCGTGTTTGGCCGCCACATACGCACTGACATGTGGGTAGCCCTGCAAGCCTGCGGTGCTGGCAATGTTGATGATGCGGGCGGGGTCTTGTGCCGTTGCCGTACTGCGCAGCGAGGGCAAGGCCGCATGGATGCCGTGGTACACGCCGCTCAAATTCACCGCCAGCATCTGTTGCCAGAGGGCGGGGTCGGTTTGATCGATCGAGGCGCTCACCGCTTGCCCTGCGTTGTTGACCAGCACATGCAATGGCCCCAAGGTTTGCACCGCCGACTGCACTGCGTGCTGCATGGCTGTGGCATCGCTCACATCGGCACTGACCACTTGTTTTCGCCCTTCGCCAGGCAAGGTCTCGGCCAGCGCTTGCAACAACGAGGCGTTGCGCCCGAGCAAGCTCACATGCATATTGGCTTGTGCCAGCGTGTGCGCAATGGCTGCGCCAATGCCGCGTGCGGCGCCGGTGATCAACACATGGTGTGAGGTACTCATGCTTGTGCTTTCATGCGTTCAAAATTGCTTTCCAGTTGTGACTTGGCCGAGCGATACGGTTGGGGCCACGCCACGGGTTTGTAGCCAATGCGCGCTGCTTCGTTCAAGGTCCAAGCGGGGTTGGCCAAATGCGGACGCCCCACCGCACACAAATCGGCACGGCCTGCGGCGATGATGCTGTTCACATGGTCTGCTTCACTGATGGCCCCCACCGCGATGGTGGCAATGCCAGCCTCTTGGCGAATGCGGTCGGCAAACGGGGTTTGGTACATGCGCCCGTAGGTGGGTTTTTGTTCGGGGCTGACTTGACCGGAAGAGCAATCGATCATGTCTGCTCCTGCGGCCTTGAAGGCACGCGCGATGTCTACCGCCGCTTCGGGCGTCATGCCCCCCTCCACCCAATCGTGTGCTGAAATGCGCACACTCATGGGCAGGTGTTTGGGCCATGCAGCGCGCATGGCCGTGAACACACGCAGCGGGAAACGCAAACGGTTGTCTAAGCTGCCACCGAAGTCATCGGTGCGATGGTTGGTGAGTGGCGAGAGAAAAGCCGACAGCAAATACCCGTGGGCAGCATGCAACTCCAACCAATCAAAGCCCGCCTCTGCGGCACGCTGCGTGGCTTGCACAAACTGTGTGGTGATGGCCTCCATCTGTGCCAGCGTGAGTGCAGCAGGTGTTTGCCCATGGGCCAAATACGGTTGCGCGCTGGCCGAGACCAAGGGCCAGTTGTCACGTGCCAACGCTTGGTCTGCGCCCGCGCCCTCCCACGGGGCATTGGTGCTGCCCTTGGGGCCGGCGTGGCCAATTTGCACGCCCATCTTGGCATCGGTGTGGGTGTGTACCCAGTGCAGCAGCTTGGCAAACGCCTCGGTCTGTGCATCGTTCCATAAGCCGGGGCAGCCGGGGGTGATGCGGCCTTCAGGGCTGGGCGCTGTCATCTCCACCATCACCAAGCCTGCCCCACCTTGGGCACGTGCGCCGAGGTGAACCAAGTGGTAGTCGCCCACCACACCGTCGTGTGCCGAGTACTGCGCCATGGGTGAAACGACCACGCGGTTTTTCAGCGTGACCGAGCGCACGGTGTAGGGCGTGAACATGGGGGGCGTGGGCAGTGCCGACTGCACACCGCTGCGCTGGGCAAACCATTGCTCATACCCATCCAGCCACGCTTTATCGCGCAAGCGCAAGTTCTCGTGACTGATGCGCTGGCTGCGCGTGAGCATGGAGTACATGAGTTGCTCGGGCTCAAACTGATCGCAGTAGCGTGTGCCGCACACCTCAAACCACTCCATGGCATTCCATGCCGCGTTTTGCAAGCGCAGCGTCTCAATGCGACGTGCCTCTTGGTACGCGGTCAAAACCTCGGGCAAGCGCTGGGCATCGTGCCCCAAGGACTCAAACAAACGGGTCAGCTCAATCGCATCTTCCAGCGCGAGTTTGGTGCCCGATCCAATTGCAAAGTGGGCGGTGTGCACCGCATCGCCCATGAGCACCACATGGCTGCCGTGCTTGTTTTTCAACCACCACTGCTCGCACACCACGCGCTGAAAGTTCAACCAAGCTGAACCGCGCAAGTGGCGTGAGTTGGTACGCAAGGGTTCACCCCCGAGGCTTTGGGCAAACAACTTTTCGCAAAACGCCACCGAGGCGGCTTGGTCGGCTTTGTCTAAACCATGTGCCAACCACACGTGCTCTGGACATTCCACGATGAAGGTGGTGGTTTGATCGTCAAACTTGTAGATGTGCGACTGGAACCAGCCGTGCTCGGTTTTTTGGAAATCGAAGGTGAACGCATCAAACAAGCGGTTGGTCCCCAGCCAGATGTAGCGGTTGGGGCGGGTGACGATGTCGGGCTTGAATACATCCGCGTATTGGTTGCGGATGTTGGAATTAATGCCATCACTGGCAATGATGAGGTCGGCATCGGCAAACGCATCGTCCGAGGTGACATCGGTTTCGAAGCGCAAGTGCACGCCCAGCGCTTCGCAACGCGCTTGCAAGATGTTGAGCAGCTTCTTGCGCCCAATGCCCACAAAACCATGGCCGCCGGAGCGAATGGTTTGGCCTTTGAAACGCAGCTCAATGTCATCCCAGTGGTTGAAGGCTTTCTGAATTTCTTCTGCGGTTTGCGCATCCCACTGGCGCATATTGTCCATCGTGGCATCCGAGAAGACCACACCCCAGCCAAAGGTGTCGTAGGGCAAATTGCGCTCGACCACCGTGATGTCGTGCTGCGGATGACGCGCTTTCATCAGCAAGCCAAAGTACAAACCAGCGGGGCCACCACCGATGCAGACGATTTTCATGGGGTCTCCTTCTATTTCAAACTTATATATTTCAAGCTTGAAATAAGTTTAGAAATCAAAGACCATGGGGTCAAGCCCCTGCAAGCCATGAAAGACTATGGAAAACCCGATGTATGAATCAGCTGGGGGTCAGTCGGTGAAACTGCCGCGCTTCAAGGCGGACGCTTCCTCAATGAGGGCTTCCAAGTCTTCCAAGCTGATGTCCACCACCTCGTTGTGCTTTTTCAGCACAAGCTCTAGTTCGTGGCGCAAGGTGTGCTGACTCACCAGCTCGGCATGGTGGGGATAGCTTTTGCCCGTGAGGCGGTGGTAGAGCATGCCCACGCCCACCAACACCAGCGCGTTGCAAAAGACCAAGGCCAAGGCACCCCAAGGATGCAAGAGAGGACTCAACACCATCAACAGTGCCGTTGCGGCGCCCGGCGGATGCAGGCTGCGCGTGGCAAACATCACCACAATGGCCAAGGCCACCGCAAGCGCCATCGCCAAGACGGATGCGCCCAGGTAATGCACGCACAGCACCCCCACCAGCGCGGACAACGTATTGCCCGCGAGCACCGCCCACGGTTGCGCCAGTGGACTCGACGACAGCGTGAACACAAGCAAGGCACTCGCGCCCATGGGGGCCACCAGCCAGGGCAAACCTTGCGCCAAATACCCAGAGAGCCACCACCCTGTCACGCCGGTCATGCCAATGCCCAGCCCAGCGCCTATTGCGCAGCGTATCCGCTCTTGCCACGAAACGAGAAGGTTCATATGCCTTGAATCTTATCGTGCGAACTTGTTCAGACGAGAAGCACACCCCTCTAAAATTAGTGCCACTTTCATCATTCGATGACGATGTATTTTTCTCAGCGCGTGGACTTATGCGGTTAACCAAATGGACAGATTACAGCTTGCGTGTGTTGTTGCACTGCGCCGCTACCCGAAACCGTGAAACCCCCGTCACGATCAGTGAAATTGCCGAACGTCACGACATCTCGCGCAGCCATCTGATGAAGATCGTCATGACGCTCTCTAGCCTGGGCTGGATCGAGTCCTCACGCGGCAGGTCCGGCGGCATTCGACTCTCGGTCGATCCTCAGCACATCCACATCGGTGACGTGGTGCGCCAGACCGAAACAGACTTCCATATCGTTGAGTGTTTTGACGAGGCCTCCAATGCTTGTCGCTTGAACGGCCGATGCAAATTGAAGTCTGTGCTCAAACGCGCGAGCGACAGTTTTTTGCGCGAACTCGATCAAGTGACATTGGCCGACCTATTGCCCTCAGCGCCCACGCGCACCACCCACACCATTCAAGTCGTGAAGAAAACGGCCCAACTGAAAACCTCTAAAACTAAAGTTTAGTTGAGTCACGCCGTGCCACCCGCTAGCATGGGGAAACTCTCACACAAGCCCCATGACATCACTCCTCATCATCGATGACCACCCTGTCTATCGAGATGCCTTGAGCGAGAAATTAGCCTTCGTCTTCACGCCTGAAGGCGTTCGTGTGGCAGCCGCTGGCTGTGTGCAAGAAGGGCTAGAGCTGATCCAAGCCACGCCCACGCCATGGGTGATCTTGCTGGACATCCTCATGCCGGGACCAGGGCTCAGCGGCTTGGCCGCCATCAAGGCTCTCAAAGAGCTGCCCAACGTGGAACACATTGTGGCGATTTCTGGTTTAGACGAACACGTCTGGGAGCCCAAAACTGTTTCGGCAGGTGCCACTTTGTTTTTGTCTAAAAACGGCACCGCCGATTTCATGATTCGCAAGCTCAGGCCACTCATCCACCTAGCAACACCTGCAACAGTGGACGCCCCCAGTCATGAAGCCAAAGAGTTTCGCTTGACCCAGCGGCAACTCGAAGTTCTCAGCCTGATCGCGCAAGGGCACCCCAACCAAATCATTGCCCACCATCTGGAGATCAGCGAACAAACGGTGAAGATTCATATCACCCAAATCTTCAAAGAGCTGCGCGTGTTCAACCGAACCCAAGCTGTGTTGAAAGCTCAAAAACACCAACTTCTGCCATGACGAGCCAAGCAGCCGCATCGACACCCCCAGATCACGCCGTCGAAGATGAGACCAATCATTTTTATTTGCTGCGTGAAAAATCAGCACACATCACCAAAGCCGCACGATCGGCCACGATTGCCAACATCTTGGCCCCCATGCTTTGCATCCCCATGTTCAAGGATGAAGTACGGCCCTCGAATTTAGGTTTTTGGCTCGGCTACATGTTCATCATGGTGATGATTCGAACGTGGATGATTTTCAAACTTGAGCACGAAGCCGAAAAAATTGAAGACCCCCAACGCAACCTGAACATCGTCAGCGTCGCTGTTGGCATTGTCGGCTTCGGCTGGGGGCTCGGGTGGATCTTGATGGCGCCAGATTTACTGATGGTCAACCGCATGATCTATGTGTACATGACCACGGCCGCCATGATCTCCAGCATGTTTGCCTACAGCGTCAACACCACCACGTTTTATGCATTCACATTGCCCATCATGATTCCGTCACTCAGCACGGTGTTGTGGTCGATTGAGATTTTTCCGTGGCCGTTTTCTGTGGGCTTGGCCTCTTTGTATATCGTGGTGTTGAGCATTGCCAGAAATTTCTCAAAAATTTTCGAAAACTCTGTCAAGCTGAGATTTCGCAACGAACGCCTCTACCAAGAGCTCGCCACGGAACGCGACCAATCCATCGCAGCCAATGTGGCCAAGTCGAAGTTCATTGCGGTGGCCAGCCATGACCTGCGTCAACCCATGCACGCAGTGAATGTTTACTTGGAATTGTTCAATCCAGAAAACTTGCCAGCGCTCGAGAAAAAATCTCTGACGAAAATCAAAAACAGCATCACCGCCCTCAATGCCATGTTTGACTCCTTGTTGAACATCAGCAAGCTCGATGCGGACGTGATGCAAGTGAGCCAACGCGTCTTTCGTTTAGAAGAACTCGCCAACACGATTCGAGACTTGTTTGAGACCAAGGCGCAGAACAAAGGTTTGACATTTCGCATCCACGCCCCGGATGTCATGGTTCATGGTGACAAATTGCTGCTCCAGCAAATCATCAGCAACTTGGCCTCAAACGCGATTCAATACACAGAAGGCGGAAGCATTGAAGTCAAGTTTGATATTGTCAAAGATTGCTTGAGCATTGAAGTGAGCGACACAGGTTGTGGCATTCATGCGGTGGAGCAACAGCAAATCTTCAACCAGTTTTTCCGCTCAGACCGCACACGTGCGTTGCACGATGGACTCGGGCTTGGTTTGTCCATCGTCAAGCGTTTGTGCGATTTGATAGGCGCAGACATTCAGGTGTCCTCGCAAATGGAGCAAGGCTCCCAATTCGTCGTGCAAACGCCTTTTGCGGTGTCAACACACTCAGAAGAAACATCACCCACAACAACCGCGTTCAGGCCCACGAATGCGCATCACAGTCTGATCGGCAAATACATTGCGGTGATTGAGGACAACCCCATCATCGCTGAAGCGTACAAACACACCTTGGCCAGCAAAGGGGCCCATGTGCTCGTTTTGTCAGAGCATGCCCAAGAGCTCGACCGCCAGCTTGAAACCCTTGACCAAATTGACTGCATTCTTTGCGACTTTCGTTTGAGCCAAACGACGGGCGACTTGCTGATTGAGAAAATTCGAGAAAGCTACAACAAAGAAATTCCAGCCATCATCGTGACCGCCGACACATCACCCTCGCACATCAATTTATTCACCAATCTGAATGTGCAGGTTTTGCATAAACCCGTAAGTTTTCAAGCCATCGCACAAGTCATTGAAAAAATCATGGCCGATTCTTAAGCGTGGGCACGCTCTAAACCGAGTAAGCGCACGGCGTTGTCTTTCAAAATACCCGGCATCACCTCGGGCCTGAACCCAGCCACTTCAAAGTCTTTCATCCAACGCTCGGGCGTGATGAGCGGGTAGTCAC
>JBEEJP010000023.1:0-15316 GCA_041169125.1 Pseudomonadota bacterium | reverse complement strand
GCCTATGTGCGCAAGCACTTCTTCGGTCGCGATCCACGTACGCTGGAGATGGTGTCGCACATGAGCGACGACGAAATTTGGGCATTGAAGCGCGGCGGCCACGACCCACAAAAAGTCTACGCGGCTTACCACCAAGCGGTGAACACGAAAGGCCAACCGACTGTGCTGCTGATCAAAACCGTCAAAGGTTTTGGCATGGGCAAAGCGGGTGAGGGCAAGAACAACGTGCACCAAACCAAGAAGCTCACGGATGAAGACATCAAGTACATGCGTGACCGCTTCAACATTCCAGTGCCTGATAGCGAATTGGCCAATGTGCCGTTCTACAAGCCAGCGGATGACACTCCAGAAATGAAGTACCTGCACGAGCGCCGCAAGGCCTTGGGCGGCTACTTGCCACACCGTCGCACGAAAGCAGATGAAAGCTTCACCGTGCCCGCTTTGGACATCTTCAAGTCGGTGATGGAGCCCACCGCCGAAGGCCGCGAAATTTCGACCACGCAAGCCTATGTGCGTTTCCTCACGCAGCTCTTGCGCGACCAAGCTTTGGGCCCACGTGTGGTACCTATCTTGGTGGACGAAGCCCGTACCTTTGGTATGGAAGGCTTGTTCCGTCAAATCGGTATTTACAACCCCGCAGGTCAGCAATACACACCGGTCGACAAAGACCAAGTGATGTACTACAAAGAAGACGTGGCCGGCCAAATCTTGCAAGAAGGCATCAACGAAGCTGGCGGCATGTCCAGCTGGATTGCGGCGGCGACCAGCTACTCCACCAGCAACCGCATCATGGTGCCGTTCTACGTGTACTACTCGATGTTCGGCTTCCAACGCATTGGTGACTTGGCATGGGCCGCAGGCGACATGCAAGCGCGCGGCTTCTTGTTGGGCGGCACCTCGGGCCGTACCACCTTGAACGGCGAAGGTTTGCAGCACGAAGACGGTCACAGCCACATCATGGCCAACACCATTCCTAACTGCGTGTCGTATGACCCCACCTTCGCACACGAAGTCGGTGTCATCTTGCACCACGGTTTGAAGCGTATGGTGGAGAAGCAAGACAACGTCTTCTACTACCTCACGCTGTTGAATGAAAACTACGCCATGCCCGGCCTCAAAGCGGGGACGGAAGAGCAAATCATCAAAGGTATGTACTTGCTGCAACAAGGCGAGGGCAAGAAAACGGCACCTCGTGTCAACTTGTTGGGCTCGGGCACCATCTTGCGTGAATCCATGGCTGCACGCGATTTGCTCGCCGCTGATTGGGGCATTGCCGCCAACGTGTGGAGCTGCCCAAGCTTCAACGAACTCACACGCGATGGCCAAGACGTTGAGCGTTACAACCTGCTGCACCCCACTGACACACCGAAGAAGTCGTTTGTGGAATCTCAGTTGGAGCCCTATGTGGGCCCTGTGATTGCATCGACCGACTACATGAAGGCCTACGCCGAGCAGATTCGTCCGTTCATTCCGAAGGGCCGCACCTACAAAGTGTTGGGCACCGACGGTTTTGGTCGTTCCGACTTCCGCAGCAAGCTGCGTGAGCACTTTGAAGTCAACCGCCACTACATCGTGGTGGCCGCACTCAAAGCCCTCAGCGAAGAAGGCACCGTGCCCGCGACACAAGTGGCTGAAGCCATCAAAAAGTACGGCATCAAAACCGAAAAAGTGAATCCTCTTTACGCGTAAGCGGAAAACAGGATGCACTTTTCAGCGAAGACTCATATCGCGTAGCGATGTGATGTCGTAGCTACAAGATTCACGTAAATATGAAGTGAGACAAATATGGCACTAGTAGAAGTAAAAGTCCCGGACATCGGGGATTTCGACGAAGTCGCAGTCATTGAGCTGCTGGTCAAAGTGGGTGACACCGTGAAAGCGGAGCAGTCACTCATCACGGTTGAGTCCGACAAGGCGTCGATGGAAATTCCATCGAGCACTGCGGGTGTGGTGAAAGAACTCAAAGTGGCTTTGGGCGACAAAGTCAAAGAGGGTTCAGTGGTACTGGTGGTGGAAGCCGCTGGCGCCGCTGCAGCTACTGCGGCCTCAAATGCAGCGGCTCCGGCGGCCGCGCCTGCAGCCGCTGCGCCTGCCCCCGTTGCAGCTGCAGCCCCTGTCGCCGCAGCATCAGGCCCCATCGAGATTCACGTGCCAGACATTGGCGACTTCAAAGACGTGGCTGTCATCGAAGTGTTTGTGAAGCCCGGCGACAGCATCAAGCTGGAGCAATCGCTCATCACCGTTGAGTCTGACAAAGCCTCGATGGAAATTCCATCGTCACATGCCGGTGTGCTCAAAGAGCTCAAAGTCAAAGTGGGCGACAAGGTCAACATTGGTGACTTGTTGGCTATTTTGGAAGGCACAGTGGCTGCCGCAGCGCCTGTGGCTGCTGCCACTGCTGCGGTCGTTGCCGCTGCACCTGCCGCAGTGGCCGCACCGACGGCTGTGGCTGCCGCTGTGGCTGCGGTTAGCGCGCCTGCGCACGCACCGGGTGGCTCAACTTTAGGCTTGCCACACGCATCTCCTTCAGTTCGCAAGTTCGCACGCGAACTCGGAGTGCCATTGGAAGAGCTCAAAGGCAGTGGTCACAAAGGCCGCATCACACAATCGGATGTGCAAGCCTTTACCAAGGCTGTCATGTCGGGCGCGACACAAACCAAGGCACAAGCGGCCAAAGGTGGTGCCGCAGGTGGCGATGGTGCAGCCTTGGGCCTCATCCCATGGCCGAAGGTCGACTTTGCCAAGTTCGGCCCCATTGAGCGCAAAGAAATGGGCCGCATCAAAAAAATCAGCGGTGCCAACTTGTTGCGCAACGCCATCATGATTCCTGCGGTCACCAACCACGACGATGCCGACATCACCGAGTTGGAAGCCTTCCGCGTCTCGACCAACAAAGAGAACGAGAAGAGTGGCGTCAAGGTCACGATGCTGGCGTTCTTGATCAAGGCTTGCGTGGCCGCACTCAAGAAGTACCCAGAGTTCAACAGCTCGCTCGACGGCGATGCACTGGTCTACAAAAACTATTGGCACATCGGCTTTGCTGCTGATACGCCCAATGGTTTGATGGTGCCCGTCATCCGCGATTGCGACAAAAAAGGCGTGCTGCAAATCAGCCAAGAAATGTCAGAGCTGGCCAAGAAAGCCCGCGACGGCAAACTTGGACCTGCTGAAATGACTGGTGCGACCTTCACCATCTCTAGCCTCGGTGGCATCGGTGGCAAGTACTTCACGCCCATCATCAATGCCCCTGAAGTGGCCATCTTGGGTGTGTGCAAGAGCACCATGGAACCTGTGTGGGACGGCAAGGCCTTCCAGCCACGTTTGATGTTGCCTCTGAGCCTGACGTGGGATCACCGCGTCATCGACGGCGCAGCAGCGGCACGCTTCAATGCGTACCTCGGCCAAATCCTCAGCGACTTCCGTCGCGTACTTCTTTAAGGATTTGACATGGCACTGATTGATATCAAAGTTCCAGATATCGGCGACTTCGACGAAGTGGCCGTGATCGAGTTGCTCGTCAAAGCGGGCGACACCGTCAAAGCCGAGCAATCGCTCATCACCGTGGAGTCTGACAAAGCGTCGATGGAAATCCCGTCGTCACACGCCGGCGTGGTGAAAGAGTTGAATGTCAAGCTGGGCGACAAAGTGAGCGAAGGCTCTGTGGTGTTGGTGCTTGAAGGTGAGGGCGTGGCTGCTGCGCCTGCACCAGCCGCTGCACCTGCCCCCGCTGTTTCTGCGCCTGCTGCCCCTGTGGCTGCTGCACCTGCACCCACCGCATCTTCGTTTGGCGGCTCTGCCGACATTGAGTGTGATGTGATGGTGTTGGGCGGTGGCCCCGGTGGTTACTCGGCCGCCTTCCGCGCTGCGGACCTCGGCTTGAGCGTGGTCGTGGTTGAGCGTTACCCCACCTTGGGTGGTGTGTGCTTGAACGTGGGTTGTATTCCCTCCAAAGCCTTGCTGCACGTCGCAGCGGTGATGGACGAGGTGAGCCACATGGCCGACCTCGGTGTGGACTTTGGCAAGCCCGCCGTCAATGTGGACAAGCTGCGTGGTCACAAAGAAAAAGTCATCAGCAAACTCACCGGTGGTTTGGGCGCGATGGCCAAGATGCGCAAGGTCACCATCGTGCGTGGGTATGGCCATTTCGTGGGAGCCAACCACATTGAGGTGGAAGAAACCACAGGCACCGGCCAAGACAAAACAGGCAGCAAAAAAGTGGTGGCGTTCAAACGCGCCATCATCGCCGCCGGTTCGCAAGCGGTGCGTTTGCCTTTCATGCCGCAAGACCCACGCGTGGTCGACAGCACGGGCGCTTTGGCACTCAAAGACGTGCCCAAGAAAATGCTCATCGTGGGGGGCGGCATCATCGGTTTGGAAATGGGCACCGTTTACAGCACGCTGGGCGCACGCTTGGACGTGGTGGAAATGATGGATGGCCTCATGCAAGGCGCTGACCGCGACTTGGTTAAAGTCTGGCAAAAGATGAACCAGCATCGCTTTGACAACATCATGTTGAAGACCAAAACCGTCGGCGCGCAAGCAACACCCGAGGGCATCAAGGTGCAGTTTGAAGGCTTAGACGGCACCAAGAGCGAAGGCACGTACGACCTCGTGTTGCAAGCTGTGGGCCGCACGCCCAATGGCAACAAAATTGCGGCTGACAAAGCAGGCGTGTCGGTGACTGACCGTGGCTTCATCAACGTCGACATCCAGATGCGCACCAACGTGCCGCACATCTTTGCCATTGGCGACATCGTGGGTCAACCCATGTTGGCGCACAAGGCTGTGCACGAAGCGCATGTGGCTGCTGAGGTGATTGCTGGCGAACTCAAAGGCGACAAAGACTTGGCTGCTGCGGCGTTCAACGCCCGTGTCATTCCAAGCGTGGCCTATACCGACCCCGAAGTGGCTTGGGTTGGTTTGACCGAAGACCAAGCCAAAGCGCAAGGCATCAAGGTGAAAAAGGGCTTGTTCCCTTGGATCGCCTCGGGCCGCGCCATTGCCAACGGCCGTGACGAAGGCGTGACCAAACTGCTGTTTGACGATTCACCCGAGGCCCACGGCCACGGCAAGATTCTCGGCGGCGGCATGGTGGGCACGCATGCGGGCGACATGATTGGCGAAGTGGCCTTGGCCATCGAGATGGGGGCAGACGCCATCGACATTGGCAAAACCATCCACCCACACCCCACGCTGGGCGAAAGCATTGGCATGGCGGCAGAAGTGGCGCACGGCAGCTGCACGGACTTGCCACCTAGCAAGAAGTAAACGCTTCGCGCTTCAAACAAAGAAGCCGCCAACCTGAAAGGGTTGGCGGCTTCTTTACGGCAGAAATTTTCTTATTGCAAAGCTTGCAACACAGCGGTTGGATTGCGATCAATCACGTTCAGTAGCACCAATGAAGCACCACTGGGTGAACGGTCACCACGCTCCCAATGACGCAAAGTGGCCACCGAAAAACCAAAGCGAGCCGCAAACTGTTCTTGCGTCAGGCTCAAGCGTTGGCGAAGGTCTGACACATTGACTGCATGGGGTTGATACAGCTTCACGCCCGAGGCCTTGGCGTCCTTGGTTTTGGCGTGCTTGACTGCTTCGGTCAAGCCTTGCTTGATGCTATTGAATGCGTTTGTCATGTGTTTCCCTTTCAGTCCTCAAACCAAATTTGCACCAGTAAATCCACCAATTCAGCCAGCTCATGGCGCTCAGCTTTGCTGATGTTGGCACGTTCGTTCTTTGCGAACATGGTCAGCAGGTAAAGCGGCATTTCTTCACTGTGCACGTAATAGATCACGCGCACACCACCTGACTTGCCCTGTGCGCCTCGTCCCCAGCGCAGTTTGCGAATACCGCCAGTGCCTTCCATCAAGTCGCCCGCCTTCGGATGCGCAGCCAAGTAGTTGATGATGTCTAAGCGTTCAGACGTACACATCAATTTCTCTGCACGACGTATGTATTCGGGCAGCTCTGCGATGGTGAGCATAGACTTCATTCTAATCCATTGGATTAATATAACAACTCTCTATGTGTACTCGAACCCGTGTATTTGGCGACCTAGTCTGACTCGTTAGAGCTGCGATCAACACTCTCGCTTCAGGTAAATTGATGTCAAACGTTAGTTGGCTAGTGCTATTTGCGAAGACGTCGGACCAAAAGTGATAGTAATGACTGTCTGTGCTGCTGATTAATGCGCCCCAAGGTAACACCCCTCAGCCCGCTCCCCATCACCGGGCTCATCGCCTTCCTCGCTGCACAACGCCGCAATCAAAGCTTGGTCCACCACTTGGCCGGGTAGCAGCAACTCTTCATTCGTCCAGCGCTTGACCAAGTGGCCGTTGGCCACGCCGCCGGTGTGCGGGGCTTGGTAGGCGCGGCGGTGTTGCATGGTGATGCCGCTGTTGGCATTGGCAATGAAGCGGCTTTCGCCCAAGGCCCAGGGTTCAAAGTAGGCGTTGGCGGCCACATCAACTTGGCGGAAGTAGCTGCGTGCGCCTTCGGCGTTGAGCTTTTTGCGCACGGTGCGGGTGATGAGGCCTTGCAAGTGGTCGAGCGCGGCGTAGTCCATGTGGCTGATGGTTACCAAGCTCATATCAAGACCTGCCAATGCAGGCGTGGCGGCCAACTCGGCGGGCAGCACTTGCACCATGGCTTTGACCACGTCGTGATGCGGTGCAATGGCGGTGGCCACGCCACGCGTTTGGGGTTGAATGGGGCAGCGAATCTCCACAAAGCGAGGCTTCACAGGGCCGGTGCAACCGTCGTGGTGGTAGTACTCGCCTTGGCTCAGTCGCCCTTTGCTAGAGCGGCCGCGCACGTCGCGGTAGGCAGAGTGTTGGGTGTGCACATTGAGGCACGCCACCAAGCCCGTGGCATCGACCAGCTTGTAAAAGGCTTCGCGCCATTCGGGCAGCAAGAGCTTGTCGTGCAAGTAGTCGTTGGGCTCCGTGCTTTCATGCCCGACTTCGCCTTCAATGACCAATACGAACGGACGAGGCCTGCGCACACGCCACAAGGCGTTGGCAAATTCCAAGACGGAGGTGTCAGAGACAGATGGAGTGGCGGCGCTATGGCTCGAAGGTGCAGACATGCACCCATTTTAAAGTTGCTTTAAAACTCAAAGCCACCTTGTTGGCGCACCGCTGCAGATGCAGCGCCCGTTAACAAATCGGCCAACAACTCAGCGTGTGCTGGGTTGTGTGCATGGGTGCAAATACCTAGCGTGTAGTCGGTGCTGAGTTCAAACTCAGCGGGTAATACGTCGACCAAGTCCACGCCTTCGGTGTAGTTGATTTCGGTCACTTGCGTGCAGCCAATCAAACCAGCTTCGGTGCTCTTGGCCATTTCACCCATGGCGGTGGCGCCGTTGGGGAACACGCGAAATTTGCTGCTCAAAGTTTGGTCGAGGCCGAGCGCTTTGAGCACGTTCATGAAGTGAATGCCCGCCGTGGCTTTGTCGGGGTCTGGAAAGTAAATGCCTTGTGCGGCACTCATAGCCGCATGCAGTTGCTCGCGTGTTTGAACGCTGGGGTGCGCCGTGCCACTGCACACGGCCACGCCTGTTTTGACGCGGCCTAACGAGCGTGCACTGCCAGCCACCACATGGCCCGAGGCCATGAGTTGTTCAATTAACGGTTTGGTGAGGATGACCACATCGCATGGTGCACCAGCTACCAGTTGATCGCGCATTTGGCCCACCGCACTGAAGGTGCCGTGGATGGCTGTGCCGGTGGATTTTTCAAATTCAGCCTGTACCGCTTTGACCACGGCTGCGGCAGCGCCGCCACTCAAGACATGCATGTTGTGTTTCTCTAAAAAGGGTTAGTCAGCTTTAGCGCCCGACACTTTGACGATGTTGGCCCACTTGGCAATGTCGGCGTTCAGATATTGGTCAAACTCGGCCACGCTCATCGACATCGGTACTGCGCCTTGTTTGGCCCACGTGGCTTTGACCTCTGGGTTGCTCACGATCTTGCGCATTTCAGCGTTGAGCTTGTTGACGATGTCTGCCGGTGTGCCTTTGGGCGCCATGAAGCCCAACCAAATGGTGGCTTCGTACTTGGGCACGGTTTCGGCCACAGTAGGCACATCGGGCAAGTTGCTGGAGCGTGTCACACCTGTGGCGCCCAGCATGCGCACTTGGCCGTTGCGTGCAAATTCGGCCATGGTGGTTTCTGCATCAAACATCACATCAACTTGACCACCCACGATGTCGGTGCGAGCGCCCGAGCTGCCTTTGTAGGGAATGTGCGTCATGTTGATGCCCGCCATGTGTTTGAACAACTCGCCAGCCATGTGGTACGGCGTGCCATTGCCCGATGAGGCGTAGTTGAGCTTGCCGGGTTTGGACTTGGCCAAGGCAATGAGTTCGCCCACGTTTTTCACGGGGACAGAGGGGTGAACCACCAGCAGCAAGTTCGAGTAGTTGACAGGGGCGATGCCCACAAAGTCTTTCATCAAACCAAAAGGCTTGTTGGGAATGAGTGACTCGTTGACGGTGTGTGCGTTGGACATCATCAACAGCGTGTAACCGTCGGCAGGCGACTTGGCTGCAAAGTCAGTACCGATGATGGAGCCCGCGCCGGGCTTGTTGTCAATCACAAAGGGTTGCTTGAGTTCATCGCTCAAGCGTTGCGCCATGAAGCGTGCATAGTTGTCGGCAGGACCGCCTGCGGCAAAAGGCACCACTACTTTGACGGGGCGGTTTGGGTAGCTTTGCGCGTGCGCTTGGACATGCACCAGACTGGACACTAGGCTGAAGCCGAGCAGCATGTGTTTGAACGTGAGGGCGAGTTTGAACATGTTTTGTCTCCTGGGTCTGGAAGGGTCAGTCCACTTTGCCAATGCGTGCCACCAGTGCACTCATGTCTTTGGCGTCTGCTTGCACGAAGCGATCAAAGTCTGCGGCGTCTTGGTACATGAACGAGGTGCCAGAGGCAGTCAACGCAGCGACAGCGCGAGGGTCTTGCGCCGCAAATTTAGCGGCTTGGCGCAGGGTGTCCACCACCGCAGCAGGTGTGTCTGCTGGCACAAACATGCCGGACCATTGCGAGTAGGTGATGGGCACGCCTAACTCTTTGAAGCTCGGCACATCGGGCATGCTGGCCAAGCGGCCTTCGCCCCAGTGCGCGAGGGCACGCAAACGGCCAGCAGCAATTTGTTGCTTCACGCTGGCGGGGCCTGTAGACACCGCATCAATTTGGCCGCTGAGCAACGACAACACCGCAGGTGCAGCACCGGTGTAGGGCACATGCAGCATGAAGGTGGAGGTGGCCGATTTCAGTTGCTCCATGGGCACATGCATGGTGCCGTAGTTGCCTGATGAGCCAAACGAAATTTTTCCGGGGTTGGCCTTGGCGTAGGCAATGAACTCGGCATAGGTTTTCCAAGGGCTGTCACTGCGTACTACCAACACCGTGGGGTCAGCCGTGAAGCGAGCAATCGGCTTGAGCTGATTCACCTGATACATGGGGGCGCGCTGCAAAATTTTGTCTGCTTCGGGCAGCACCACCAAGGACGACAGCGACATCAGCACGGTGTAGCCATCGCCTTTGGACTTGGCCACTTGCGCCATGCCAATGCCACCACC
This sequence comes from Pseudomonadota bacterium, assembly GCA_041169125.1. Classification (GTDB taxonomy): domain Bacteria; phylum Pseudomonadota; class Gammaproteobacteria; order Burkholderiales; family Burkholderiaceae_C; genus Limnohabitans. Next base: position 5,733 of record JBEEJP010000023.1, on the reverse strand, counting down.
GGCACCGCCTTTGTTTTCCACCACGAGGGGTTGTTTGAGGTAGCGCGACATGGCCTCGGCCACGGGGCGCCCCACGGTGTCGGCCACACCACCAGGCGGGAAGGGCACCACCATGGTGATGGGTTTGGTGGGGAATGTTTGTGCCGTGGCCGTGAAGCCGGTGAGTGCCGCAGGAATGGCCACCGTCCAACTGAGGGCCCCCCGCATCCAGTGACGTCGTTGCATGTCTTGTCTCCTTCGATGTTTGAGGAGCAGGTCAGGCAAGTGCCTGCCTGCCTTTTTCTAGTGTTTTAAACGAAGCGGTTTTCGATCCTGCCCACGCCGTCAATTTCGACGCGGATCACATCGCCCTTGGCGATGTAGCGCGGTGGGTTCAAGCCCATGCCCACGCCAGCAGGGGTGCCGGTGGCAATCACATCGCCGGGGTAGAGCGTGATGCCGCGCGAGATGGTTTCGATCAAGGTCGGGATGTCGAAGATCATGTTTTCGGTGGGGCCGTCTTGGCGCAACTCACCATTGACCCAGCAACGCACGCGGGTGTTGCGCCCGTCCACTTTATCGGCGGTGACGATCCAAGGGCCCATGGGGCAGAAGGTGTCAAACGACTTGCCCATGTCCCACTGTTGGTGGCGCATTTGCACATCGCGCGCCGTCACATCGTTGACCACGGTGTAGCCAAACACATGGCTCATCGCATCGGCTTGACTGATGTTCTTGCCGCCTTTGCCAATCACCACAGCCAGCTCGGCTTCGTAGTCGATTTGGTCTGAAATGGCCGCACCTGGCAAATGCACCTCGTCATGTGGGCCGACCACGCACTCGGGCACTTTCGTGAAGACGATGGGCCATGCTTTGGTGTCGGTGTTGCTGTCTTTGAACACCGAGGCTTGCAGCTCTTTGGCATGTGCGTGGTAGTTGCGGCCCACGCACCACACGTTGCGACGGGGCACTGGCAAGGGGGCTTCAAGGTGAACATGTGTGATGTCGTGCGGTGTACCTGCCAGCTCGGGCAGTGCATGGCCAGCCACCATCGCATCAATGATGGGTTGTGCGCCTAAGTGCGCTTGGTCTTGGGTGAGTGCAAACGCGGTGACCTGCTTGCCGTCTGCAGACACTTGGCCCACGTGACGTTGACCGTTGAGCTTGAAAGTAGCAATGCGCAAAGTGTTCTCCTCAAATGAATATTGGTTTGTCTAGGACCAATTTAATTCATCTCAGGAAAAAAGTCGCCCCCTCAAAGACGCGCACGAGACATCGGCTCAAGCCGTAGGTCGATGCAGAGCCGCCCAAACTGCATAGGCCGCATAGGCATCGTTGGCCGCATACACCAGCTGCGATTCACTCAGGCGCAGGTTGGCCCAGTTGCTGGTGGCTGCTTTTTTAGATTTCACAAAGCACTGGTGAAACAGCACAGCCACGGCGGCTTTGACGCCCATTTCCTTGCGGTAGCCACGCTCTTTGAACAAGGTGTTGAGTTCCACAATGCCTTGCGGCTCAATGCCCAGTTTGTGAATGATGCGTTTGCGGTCGTCACCCAAGCCAAAGCCAGCTTTGACAATGCCGGGTGCAGCCAGCAGCTCGGCGGCCACGGTGCGGCATTCGGGGTCGTGCAGTTGAATGACCCAAGCATGATCGGCCGTGGCCAGTTGCAAGATGTGTGGTCCGTCCGAGGCTTCGCCCACACGGAAGGTGGGTTTGGACTCGGTGTCAAAGCCCCATGCGTGGGTTTGCATGAGTTGGGCTTGCGCTGTGCGGGCTTGTGCGCCTGTGCTGACGAAGGTGATGCGGTCTAGCCCCAGTCTGGGAAACAAGGGCAAGAGCGCGATGGCGTCTTTGTCGGGAACGTGTGGGCGCTGCATGCGGTGTGGCTTCAAGCGTGCAGGGTTTAGCGGCGCGTCACCGCACGACGCGATTTGTTGGCAGCTTTGGCTTGTGCGAATTCTTCTTTGCGAATGGCACGCTCGGCATCTGCTTTTTTGCCTTCGGCCAACCAGTGGGCAAATTGCTCTGGGGTTTCGAGGGTCAAGCGGCCCAAGGCGGCACAGCGGAAATCTTGAATCACCAGGTGTGCGGCCTTGGTGGTGTTGATGCGGCCACCGCTTTGCATGGCTCCGCGTTTACGGCCAATGGCCTCCAGCATTTCTTCGTCGGTGTGTTGGGCCACATCGGTGATGTTGTAGCGGGCTTGCAAGGCCTCGGGGTATTCGGGGATGAGGTAGTTGAGCAGCTCTAACGCGACTTCTTCTTCATCAAACGCGTTCACGCCCACAGCGCCGCTGGCGGCGAGGTTGTAGCCACTTTGCGCCACGATGATGCGCGGCCACAGCACGCCCGGGGTGTCGAACAAATAAAAGTCATTGGCAATGTCAATGCGTTGCTCGGTTTTGGTCACGCCTGCCACGTCGCCCGTCTTCGCAGCGCGTTTGCCCTTGAGGGTGTTGATCAGGGTGGACTTGCCCACGTTGGGGATGCCACAAATCAGCACACGCATGGGCTTGGCCATGCCGCCTCGGTTGGGGGAGAGTTCAAAGCACGCATCCATGAGTGCTTTGGCAGGCGAGACCATGCTGGTGTCCAACGCAATGGCGCGGGTGTGGGGCTGGGCGTTGTAGTGGGCCAGCCAGAGCGCGGTGCGTGCGGGATCAGCCAAGTCTTGCTTGCTCAGTACTTTGAGGCCAGGTTTGCTTTTGATCAGTTGGGCCAACATGGGGTTGGCGCTGGAGCCGGGCAGACGTGCATCGAGCATTTCGATGACAACATCGATGGATTGAATGCGTTCCTCAATCGCTTTGCGCGTGAGGTGCATGTGTCCGGGAAACCATTGAATAGCCATAGCGGTGATTGTCGTTCAAGCCAGGCGTGTGGCTGCTTGCAGTAGAAGGTGAACTTCATCGCTCACATCAACCGGCAGTTGCTGCTTGGCTTTGAGGTAGTGCTCGGTGAACACGTCAAAGTAAGCGTTGAGCGCTTGCGCTGCTTGTGTGTCTTGGGCCAAGGAGAGGCACAGCGCCCCCACCTCGGCGGTGCACAAATGGCTGTCGCTTTGCGCACGGCGCAGCTGGTAGCGCGACAGCTGTTCGGGCAACAGGCTGAGCACAGGCAAGTGTTGCAGGTAGGGGCTTTTGCGAAACATTTTGCGAGCTTCGTCCCATGTGCCATCGAGCAAGATAAACAAGGGGCGTTTGGGCGCGTTGCCTTGCACCGGGGTTGTGTCATGCACTTCGTGCACCACGCGTTCGGGCGCTGCAAACTCAGACGGAAACACCACATAGGCTTGCCATTGCGGGTCGGCCAAGAGGGCCAGCAAGTCGGGGTCAACCTCGGTGCGGGTCCAGCCAAATGCAAAGGTGTCGGCCACCACGTCCGCAATCAACCAGCCGGTGTTGCTGGGTTTGAGGGGTTCAATGTCGGCCATGAGCAAGCACATGGCTGAGCGTGTGGGCACCACGGGGCGAAGCGCGCACATGCAATGTGTAGGCACCAAGCGGCAGCCCGCGCAACGTTCGCCCTTAGGGCCACCTCGGGCGAGAAAGGGTTTGACGCTGCGTGCCAAGCGGGCAGCGCGGAGGCGAGAGACGGCGTGCGGCACAGCTTGGAAGATGAGGTTTTATTCAGCCACATTGCACTCGCGGCGCAGCAGTGCCAACGCGTCGTGCAGTTTGTAATCGTGGTCGCTCTCGAGTGTGGCCAGTGCATCGTCGATGAAGGACTCCCACATGTCGATGTAATCGTCTTGATGCTCCGCAGGCGCATGGGCTTGGATGAACTCGGTGGCCAGTTCGGGCTTGACACCTGATTTGCGAATTTTGCGAATCAGCGTGGCCGCGGTTTTTTCGCTCAGCAATGTTTTGCCTGTGCTGCCTGTGGCGATGCATAAGAACAGGGTGAGCAGTGAGCTGTCGTCGCTGTGTCCCCCTGTGGCTTTGGCCCATGCGGCAGAGGTTTGGCGGTCAAAGTGGTCGACCTCAGCCAAGCCGTCTTCCACCCAAAAGTAGCGGCCGACAAAAGCAGGGGTTTGGTTGAACAGCTTTTGGGGTGTGAGCTTGGCATCCAAAATTTTGGGCAGGTCGGCTTCCACGCTTTCGCGCACACGCTCGACGGCCGTTTTGAATGGGGCAGGCAAATTTTTGGGTGTTGCCAAGTGGATGGTTTTTGTGGCGCTGGGCTTGCGCAGCGACGCGATGATTTTTTGAAACGCCACCCAGTCCGGCATGTCTTTGTGCTTGGCTGCAGCGGCGAGGAGTGCGGTGCGAATGACAGCTTCAGCGTCGCATCCGGCTTCTTCTAAATCGTCGGCATGCAGGCCCAGTTGGTCGGCCATCCAAATGGCCGCGTCGATGACGTGGGCCACTTGTTGGCGTTTGGCCAACTCGGCTTGGTAATCGGCCAAATTGCACAACGACCACTTGGCCAGTTGTGGGATGTGTTTGTCGCTGAAACCACCATGCTCGTTCATGCCAAAGTGCGTGCTTTGGGGCAGGGTGATGAGGGCTTTGAGCATGTCGGATGCGGCTTTAGAACGCGACATGAACGAGTGCTCGCGCAGCTGCTCCGCCGCTTTGCGCAAGTCGCCGTGGCTTTGAATTTCAAGCGTGAGGCTCACCAAATTGACGATGCGGTCTTTGGCTTTTTCAAGCTCGGGGCGTAAGAACTCGCTGCCAAAGTAGCGTGCAATTTGCACCATGCCTTTAGGCGCATCGGTTTGAATGGCCTCGAGTTTGGTTTGATCCAAGATGCCATGCTGCACACCATAGGCCAACGCCTTTTCAAAGAAAGGGCGGTCGTCAAAAAGGGCAATGGATTGCGTCATGGTCTTGGCGCTTAGATGGCTGACTCTTCGTCCGAGTCGCGTGCCACGGGTGTGGCTTGGCCGCGGTCGGTGGCGCTGGTTTCTACCTTGCCATCGTCTTCTTCCTCTTCTTCCTCAGACAAGCCAGCGTCGTGGGCGCGTGCCTTGGCACGCAGCACCAACAGCATTTCGATGAAGAGGTCTGGAATTTTGTGACGCAAGATCCAAGCGAGTTGCATCCAGTCTTGGTCGGCCACTTCGTCTTCTTCCACACGAGGCTTCACATAGGCAGAGCCAAGCAGGGCGCTTTCGGACAAGATGTCGCCATCGTCTTCCATCGTGTCAAACGTGCCGGTGCGTGCAAAGGCTTCGATGCGGCTCCACTTTTCGCTGAAGTAGTCGGCCAGCGCTTCTGCGCCGCCTTCCAAATCGCCAATGGCCGTGAGGAACTCAATGGGGTCTGCATCGTCACGGAAGATGATGGAGTTCATCATGCCGCGTAAGTGGGTGCGGGTGAGGTCTTTGTATTGTTTTTCAATGACGACGGCGCGTGCAAATTGCTCGGGCGTGACCAAGAGGTTGATGACCGATTCTTTGGATGTGTCGTACTCACGAATGACGGCCAAGATGTCTTTTGGGGGGAGTTGCTCCAGCACCACCATGAGGGCTTGATCGCCTTCGGCATCGGCCAGTTCAACCAGCGCAGCTTCTGCGCCGGTGATGTCGCCAGCGGCGATGAGGCTTTGTGTTTTGGTAATCAGTGCAATGGCGTTGGTTTTGTCGGTCATATGGCCTCCTGCTGAGCCGCCTCAAAGGCGGCCAAGCCCCCTCGGGGGGCAGTGAATACACACAGTGATGAACGTGGGGGCATGTTTACTTCCTGTTTATTCTTTGCTGTCAAAGCCTTGTTCCACCATCCATGCGTTGCCTGCTTCTTCGCGTTC
>JBEEJP010000022.1:0-15369 GCA_041169125.1 Pseudomonadota bacterium | reverse complement strand
CCGAGACAAGACACCAGCCAGACCAAAGTGAATACTTGCAGAACCAAACGCAGGCCAACGGCCTTGACGTAGTCCATCCAAATGTCGCGAACGCCCACCCACACGTGGATGGCCAACGCAATGAATACCGAGAAGGTCAAGGCCTTCATGAATTGGGTGCTGAAAATGCCAGCCCATTTGTCGTAGCTGATTTCACCGCTGGTCAACAGCACTTGGCCCAACACGGCCAAGGTGAACAAAACCATCAAAACACCGGTGACGCGCTGAGCGAGCCAGTCGCGCAGGCCGTAGTGAGCGCCGACAACGACGCGTTTGGAACCGTAATTCACGGACATGTTGTGCTCCTAGGAATTAGTAAAGGCCAAACAGCTTGGCGCCCAAAGCGGCGGTCAGGCCCAAGCTCACCACCAAGGTGAACACAGCCGAAGACTTGCCGAACTCTTTGCTCACAGCGTGGCAAACGTCCATGTAGACGTGGCGAACGCCAGCGATCAAGTGGTGCAAGTAAGCCCAGATCAGGCCCAACACCACCACTTTCACCAACACAGCGGGCACAAAGCCCAGACCCACGTTGAACGCGGCGCTGAACTTGGCGAAAGAAATTTCAGAGGACACCGAGGTGTCAAACATCCAAACGAGCAAAGGCAACAACAAAAACATGATCAAACCGCTGATGCGGTGCAAGATCGACACGATGCCGGCCGCTGGGAGGCGGTAGGAGGGGAGGTCGCTCAATGCGTTGATGTTGCGGAACTCAGGCCGCTTTTTGGCAAGCTGGGTCATGTGGGGTCTTTCTTCAGGTTTATCTGTAAGTCAAAACAACTTTTCATTCTATTTCACTTCATCAAACTGACGTGAGGGTTTCATGGGTGTCAGCTCAAAGCATTACGGTAGTGATGCGTGTCAGTTCGATAAAGACCACGACGCAATTCCATGGGCGTGTCGTTGTAGGTGTAGGCCACCCGTTCCACGCTCAGCAAAGGCGCTGTGGTGGGGACTTTGAGCAGTTCGGCCTGCTCGGCGTCGGGGTTGACGGCGCGTATGTTTTCGTCTGCGCGCACCATGCGCACACCGAACTCGGTTTCGAACAAGGCGTACATCGGGCCGTTGTAATTACTTAAGCGTTCGGCCGTAAGGCCTTTGAACGGTGTGCCGGGGAGCCAGAGCTCTTCCAAAATGGTGGGCACGCCTGCATAGGCCAGCACGCGACGCACTTGCAACACAGGGTCGCCGCTGCGCAGGCTCAGGGCGCGGGCCACGTCTGCGCTGGCACGCAGTCGCTTGCAATCAATGATGGTGCGCTCGGCAGGGCCTTCGCTTTGGGTGTCGCCGTTGTCGGGTTGGAGCTTCAAAAAGCGGTACTGCACATGCTGTTCGGCATGGGTCGCCACAAAGGTGCCCTTACCTTGGCGACGCACCACCAGGTTTTCGGCGGCCAACTCGTCAATGGCTTTGCGGACGGTGCCTTGGCTGACGCGAAAACGCGCGGCCAAGTCCATTTCGCTGGGGATGGACTCGCCGGGTTTCCACTCGCCCGATTGCAAGCTTTGCAGGATGAGCCCCTTGATCTGTTGATACAGCGGGCTGAAGGCGGGGCCGGGTGCGCCCAAAGCATCGCTGCCCGCGTAGGGCGGGTTGCTGCCGGTTGCAAAAGAGGGCGCGGGTGAGGAGGCCATTTTTTTTGTGGGGGTAACGCGTGTGCGTCAGTTCTTTGTCAAGCTCCTATCATATCTTCTATAAGACATAAGACAGACCGTTTGCTCAATTTCGCGGGTAAACTCTGTCCATCCTCTTTTTTCATCACTTATTTGGAGTTCTCCCATGAGCAAGAAGCCTGTTCGCGTGGCCGTCACTGGTGCCGCTGGTCAAATTGGTTACGCCCTGTTGTTCCGTATCGCCTCTGGCGAAATGTTGGGCAAAGACCAGCCCGTCATCTTGCAATTGTTGGAAATTCCTGACGAAAAAGCACAAAAAGCGCTCAAGGGCGTGATGATGGAACTCGAAGATTGCGCGTTCCCCTTGTTGGCCGGCATGGAAGCCCACGGCGACCCCATGACTGCATTCAAAGATGTTGACTACGCTTTGTTGGTCGGTTCACGTCCACGCGGTCCTGGCATGGAGCGCGCTGAATTGCTCGCCATCAACGGCGCCATCTTCACAGCACAAGGCAAGGCCTTGAACGCCGTGGCTTCACGCGACGTGAAAGTCTTGGTGGTTGGCAACCCCGCCAACACCAACGCCTACATCGCCATGAAGGCCGCACCTGACCTCAAGCCAGGCAACTTCACCGCCATGCTGCGTTTGGACCACAACCGCGCTGCCTCTCAAATTGCTGCCAAGACTGGCAAAGCCGTCGCCGACATCGAGAAATTGTGCGTGTGGGGCAACCACTCTCCAACAATGTACGCCGACTACCGCTTCGCCACCATCAAGGGCGAGTCTGTCAAGGCCATGATCAACGACCAAGAGTGGAACGCCAACGTGTTCTTGCCCACCGTGGGCAAGCGCGGCGCGGCCATCATTGACGCACGTGGTTTGTCTTCGGCTGCTTCTGCTGCCAACGCTGCCATCGACCACATGCGCGATTGGGCTTTGGGCACCAACGGCAAGTGGGTGACCATGGGTATCCCATCACAAGGCTGGTATGGCATTCCAAAAGACGTCATGTTCGGCTTCCCTGTGACCTGCGAAAACGGCCAATACAAAGTGGTTGAAGGTTTGGAAATCGACGCCTTCAGCCAAGGCTGCATCGACAAGACTCTGAAAGAGTTGACCGACGAGCAAGCTGGCGTTGCCCACTTGATCTAATTCTCAGCAGAGAAATAGAGTGAGCCATCCGCGCGACGTTCTGTTGGGTTCACAAGCCGGTAGCGTTCAGCTACCTGTTTGTGACCACTACAGCGGTGTCGAAGCGCGGATGCGCAAAAGCTTGCAGCTGCAAGCTGAGATGACGCAAGAGTTTGGAACCTGCGTCTTTGATGTGACCCTCGATTGTGAAGACGGTGCCCCTGTGGGCGGCGAGGCAGAGCATGCCGCGCTGGTCACCGAGTTGGCATTGAGTGCTGCCCCCCAGGCCCGTGTGGCCGTGCGTGTGCATCCTGTCGATCACCCCAGTTTTCAAGCAGACATGGCCACCATTGCGGGCCAAGCTGCGAAGCGCTTGACGCACATCATGGTGCCCAAGGTTGAGTCAGTGGCCGATGTGCAGCTGGCCGAGCAAGCCTTGGTGCAAGCCGGTGCCAAAGACTTGGCGCTGCATGTGTTGATTGAATCTCCCGCTGCGGTGCACCGTGCCTTTGACATTGCTGCACACCCGCGTGTGCAGTCACTCAGCTTTGGTTTGATGGACTTTGTGTCGGCCCATGGTGGCGCCATCCCAGCGCACGGCATGAGCGGTCAAGGCCAGTTCACCCACCCCTTGGTGGTGCGTGCCAAGCTGGACATCGCCAGTGCCTGCCATGCCCATGGCAAAGTGCCCTCGCATTGCGTGGTGACCGAGTTCAACGACACCGTGGCCATGCGTGCCGCAGCCCGGCGTGCCGCGCACGAGTTTGGCTACACGCGCATGTGGAGCATTCACCCTGCACAAATTCGCCCCATCCTTGAGGCCATGGCCCCCGATGAAGCCGCTATCGAAGTGGCCAGCGACATTGTGTTGGCAGCGCGAGCCGCCCAGTGGGCCCCTATCAGTCACCAAGGTCAGTTGCATGACCGAGCCAGTTACCGCTTCTTTTGGCAAGTGTTGGAACGTGCGCACAGCACGGGCTGTCGACTGCCAGCGGAAGTCCAGTTATTCTTCAAGGATTAACGGGAGATGACCATGCGCAAGTTAATTGTTGCTGTGCTGACTGTGAGCCTGTGTGGCATGGCCGCTGCTGCTGAGCCTGTGGCTCAGCCCAAGGCGAAGGTCAAAGCTGCAACGGCTAAACCGCAAGCGGCCAAGCCAAAGACCCCCAAATACCATTACGTCAGAGCGACACCTTGGGTTGCACCAGCAGCAGCCACGGCCGCCGCTGTGGTGAGCGACGCACAAACGCCACCGCCAGCAGCAGGCGAGGTGCACACCGGGCACATGGTGTGTGAGCTGGGTAATTCAGTCACCGTCACGCCAGATCCGCAACAGGCTGCAGGCTACATCGTGCAGATGAAAAAGTTCACCTATCACATGACACCCGTGGCCACCACCACAGGTGCTGTGCGTCTGGAAGACACGCAAGCTGGCGCCATGTGGCTTCAGTTGCCCAATAAATCGATGTTGATGAACAGCAAACTGGGCCAACGCATGGCCGACGAATGCCAAAGCGAGCACCAAGCCGTGGTGGCGCAACGCATGAAGCTAGACCCACCCCCTAGCTTGCTGGATCAACCCACGATTGCCAAGAAGTAACCCCATTTTTTGATTTGATAGACAGGAGAAAACCATGTTGAAAGCCTACCGTGAACACGTAGCCGAGCGCGCAGCGCTGGGTATCCCCCCGCTGGCCTTGGATGCCAAACAAGTGGCTGACTTGATCGAGCTGATCAAGAACCCACCCAAAGGCGAAGAAGAGTTCTTGATGGACTTGTTGACACACCGCGTGCCTCCAGGCGTGGACGATGCGGCCAAAGTCAAAGCCTCTTTCTTGGCAGCTGTGGCGCACGGCGACGAAAAAGTGGCCTTGATCTCCAAAGCCAAAGCCACTGAATTGTTGGGCACCATGGTGGGTGGCTACAACGTCAAGCCTTTGATCGACTTGCTCGACGACGCTGAAGTGGCCGCTGTAGCCGCTGAAGGCCTGAAGAAAACTTTGTTGATGTTTGACGCCTTCCATGACGTGACCGACAAAGCCAAAGCTGGCAACGCCAAAGCCAAAGAAGTGGTGCAAAGCTGGGCCGACGCCGAGTGGTTCACCACACGCCCCGAAGTGCCAAAGAGCATCACTGTGACCGTGTTCAAAGTGCCCGGCGAAACCAACACCGACGACCTGTCGCCCGCGCCTGACGCCACCACACGTCCTGACATCCCCATGCACTACTTGGCGATGTTGAAAAACACACGTCCTGACGCAGCGTTCAAGCCCGAAAAAGACGGCGTGCGCGGCCCCATGCAATTCATCGACGACCTGAAGAAAAAAGGCCATTTGGTGGCTTATGTGGGCGACGTGGTGGGCACCGGCTCTAGCCGTAAGTCGGCCACCAACAGCGTGATCTGGGCCACCGGCCAAGACATTCCGTTCGTGCCTAACAAGCGTTTTGGTGGTGTGACTTTGGGCGGCAAGATTGCCCCCATCTTCTTCAACACCCAAGAAGACTCTGGCTCTTTGCCTATCGAAGTGGACGTGTCCAAACTCGAAATGGGTGACGTGATTGAAGTCTTGCCCTACGACGGCAAAGTCACCAAAGATGGCGCCACAGTGGCCGAGTTCTCGCTCAAGAGCGATGTGTTGTTGGACGAAGTCCGCGCTGGCGGCCGTATCAACCTGATCATTGGCCGTTCTTTGACCGGCAAAGCCCGCGAATTCTTGGGCTTGCCCGCATCCACCTTGTTCCGTTTGCCACAAGCACCTAAAGACAGCGGCAAAGGCTTCACCTTGGCTCAGAAGATGGTTGGCCGTGCTTGCGGTTTGCCAGAAGGCAAGGGCGTGCGTCCCGGTACTTACTGCGAACCCAAGATGACCACCGTGGGTTCACAAGACACCACCGGCCCCATGACCCGCGACGAGTTGAAAGACTTGGCTTGCTTGGGCTTCAGCGCTGATTTGGTCATGCAATCGTTCTGCCACACCGCGGCTTATCCAAAGCCTGTGGACGTGAAGATGCACCGTGAACTGCCCAGCTTCATCAGCAACCGTGGTGGCGTGGCCCTGCGTCCCGGTGACGGCGTGATTCACTCTTGGTTGAACCGTTTGTTGTTGCCCGACACCGTTGGTACTGGCGGCGACAGCCACACACGTTTCCCCATCGGTATCAGCTTCCCCGCCGGTTCTGGCTTGGTCGCCTTCGGTGCAGCCACAGGCGTGATGCCTTTGGACATGCCCGAGTCTGTGTTGGTTCGCTTCAAAGGCAAGATGCAAACCGGCATCACCTTGCGCGACTTGGTGCACGCCATTCCTTTGTACGCCATCAAAGCCGGTTTGTTGACCGTCGAGAAGAAGGGCAAGAAGAACGTGTTCTCTGGCCGCGTGTTGGAAATCGAAGGCTTGCCAGACCTCAAGGTGGAACAAGCGTTTGAATTGTCTGACGCTGCTGCCGAGCGCTCTGCCGCTGCTTGCGCGATTCAGTTGAACCCTGAACCCATCGCCGAGTACCTGCGTTCCAACATCGTGTTGATGAAAAACATGATCGCCAATGGCTACCAAGACGCCCGCACCTTGGAGCGTCGCATCCAGTCTGTTGAAGCTTGGTTGGCGAAGCCCGAATTGCTCAAGGCCGACAAAGACGCCGAGTACGCCGCCGTGATCGAAATCGATTTGGCCGACATCAAAGAGCCTATCGTGTGCTGCCCCAACGACCCTGATGACGCTAAGTTCATGTCTGAAGTGTCTGGCACCAAGATCGATGAAACCTTCATCGGCTCTTGCATGACCAACATCGGTCACTTCCGCGCCGCTGGCAAGTTGCTTGAAGGCAAGAAGGACATCCCTGTTCGCATGTGGATTGCACCTCCCACCAAGATGGACGCTGCTGAGTTGACCAAAGAAGGCTACTACGCCACTTTGGGCGGTGCTGGCGCTCGCATGGAAATGCCTGGCTGCTCGCTGTGTATGGGTAACCAAGCGCAGATCAAAGAAGGCGCAACCGCCATCTCCACATCGACCCGTAACTTCCCCAACCGTTTGGGCAAGAACACCAACGTGTTCTTGGGCTCAGCCGAATTGGTGGCTGTGTGCTCCAAGTTGGGCCGCATCCCCACGGTGGAAGAGTACATGGGCGAAATCGGCGTGGTGACCAAAGACGCCGACAAGATCTACAAGTACATGAACTTCGACCAAATCGAAGAGTACGCAGAGACAGCAAAAACCGTCAAAGCCTAAAAAGCGGCCTCGCTCGCCAAAAGCCCAAGCTAAAAAAGCTTGGGCTTTTTTTATGTGCTCGTGGGTGTGTATGCGAAGTGTTGCCGGAAAACACGGCGCATCAATCCTACGTGCAAGTCAAAGGTTTCCAGTAACTTTTGCGTGGGCTACAACACACGTGACCTTGCGTCAGTTTCGTGCTGAACGGTGATGATGAGCCCCTCTGCTTCAAACTCCCGAATCCGTTGGCGCATTGCACGACTGGTCAGTCCAAGTACCAGTGTTTTAAGCGATGGGGTGGTGTCGCTGTCTTGGAGCAGCGTAAAGCGGGCCAAGGCAAAGTACAAATCGCGCCCTGATGTGGTCTTGATATAAGGAATGTTCTCACGCTCCCAAGCATTGAGATCGGCGAGGCACAACAGCCCTCGACCTTTGCCGGGGTGGGTTGGTAATTGATATGTATGCATCGTTTCTTCGTCATTACGGCGACGAAGGGACTTTATATATTTGACCGAAATTTGCCCATAGTACGAATGGGCTAGTTGACTGGTTGCGCTGGTTTGTATAGAGGGCGTTGGTGTTTCAGCGGCTATACGTCACCTTCACTGCGCTTTGCTAAACCAGAGACGATGGCAACAAACAGCAAGCTAGCCATCCATCCGTACAAAATTTCAAACCAGTTCAGCAGGCGTACAAGGTGGGCGGCGTCTAGGGTAAAAAACTCGGTGCAGAAATGACGCTCTGGCGACGGCACTAGAGGCCCCCATGCTTTTTCTTGCCCTAAGTCCACCAAAGGCAACAAGATGTCGAGTGAATACGCCAAGGGGCTGAGCGTTGTGTATTCGGCGGGCAACTCGGCGCATAAAAACCAATTGCCATTCTCTTTTTTTGTGCAAGCGGCATACATGGGTTTTTGAAATACCAAGGGGTCGGTGGGACCAATCGCGTTGTAGGGGGGCAAGGCTAGGAGCCAGTAGATTGCACCGCAAATGATCCAAACCACCGCAGAACTCATACATAAACGTAAGGGGCGATAACCGTAACCTGCTAAAAAACCAAATGCCCAGTGCAAGCTGCGTACGAGGTGTCGATGGATTGAGGCAATGACACTGTTGGCCTGTTGTGGATCGGAGCTCTGCCCGAGTCGATTGGCAACGCGCATTTGATTTTCAAACGCCATTCCCACTTCACGCGCAGCTTCAAAATATCCGTTTTGGCGCAAACATTTTCGTAACTGAAGCCATGGTTGAGGGTAAAAGTCGCGCGTCATTTCTCCATCAACATGGCTGCTGCTTTGCTTGTTAAGCCAAGAAGTTCGGCTGTGGGCATCAGTTGGTGACTGGCTGTCAATGGTTTGATACACAAAACCGTTCAAGCTAGGGCTTTCGCCCCATGACGCCATGTCATCTCTCAGCACATAGACCTGCATATGGCTTGCATCGATGCAGGCAGTTGTTTTTAGCGCTTGTAAGCACCAAGCGTATTTCACTGTGGTTAGCGCCAACCTAAGAGCAGGCCCAGTGTGTGGTGCGAAAGTGGCTTGAGAACAATCGAAGTTCATACCAATTTGTGTGCTCACTAGACTGACCTCTCCTGTAGCCTTGAAGCCATTGCGGAAGAAAATATTTCTGCGTATCTCTGCGCAGTCCACGGTCAGTGCTGCACCCTTTGGTGGGTTAAATGATCCGCCTGTGCAGTTGAGCGTCCCACCAATTTGTATATTGTTCAAATCCACCAAACCCCTTGCTTCGAATCCCTCATTGAGATTGACATCGCCTGCGACTTTGGATTGACTGGCCTTTAATGCAGGACTATCTTTTGACAAAAATTTCCCTGCCCCACAAAGCAGATCACCTCGAATATCCGAACCTATGAGGGTTACTTGTGCTGTGGCTGTAAACCCTTTGTCTAGGTGGACATTGCCTTCAACTGTCAGTCCATCAGCACGTAAATCTTGATCGAGGTGGCTGCCAGTCAATATCAACTCACCGCGGATGCGAGCGTTAATGAGCGCCACCTTTTCTGTGAATCGACATTTAACAAATGCAACATTGTTAGGTATCGCACAGCCTATGAGATGGAGAGGTTCTTTAATCAAGGCACCTTGCAGAAGTATGCCTGACTCACTCACAGACATCGTCTCATCACCTCCAAGCAGTAAAAATCGCAGAAATTTAGAGCGAACCACTTTTGAAGGACCGGAGTCGTGGGTAGGGACACTTTCGCCGACTTCAGCGATTCCATTGACTTTGTTACAGCAGTAGGCCAGTAATTTTTGCTCGGCATCTGACAAAGTTCCGAACTCAGCAAGGGTTTGCCTAGTGGCGAGGGTGGACATCATGACTCCTTGGTGGTTCGTTTTTGTTTTGTCGCTTTGACTGCGGCAAACAGGTGTGTGGCTTGCTCGTAAAGCGCGAAAAGAAACGCCACCCGCTCTGCGTCGTTCTTCCATTCCTTCTTGCCACCGATGTGCTCGTAGGCTTTGTCTACGGCGGCGTCTAGCCGTCTGTGTGCCTTGACCAAAGCAGCAGGCATGCTGTCGGCATAAAGGTCTGCAAGACTGGCGTGGGGGTCTTCTTGGCGCGCATCCAGTACGGCTTGGGCGCAGTCCTCAATGGCTTGGCGGTGTTTGTCGCTCACTGCTTTTGCGGTGGTGTCGGGCCACGGGAAGTTGTTGTAGACGATGCTGGCGGAGTAGCGATATCGACTTTCCAGTCGACCGCAAGTCATACGCATCCATGCGTTGTGCATGGTGCTGGTGAGAACGCCAAAGTGAAAGAGAGATGCGTTGGGAACGATTAACGTTGCATCACTGGCAATAACGCTGGCATCTAAAAAGCCGACGGGTACATACTTTCGCTTTTCCGATGAAACTCTCGGGACAAGCAAATACTCGCCACTCGTGGGCTGTCGAATTTCGCCAAACAAAGCTGGCGTGTCAGCCAACTCACGCGTGTTGCTGCGCGTGCTTGCTTCACGCAACTTGCGCACAGCCTGCACGCGTTGCATCACTTGCGGCAAGCTGCGCATGACGCTGGGCGGACAGTTCACGAGCCACAAACACCAGCGGCTGCGGCGGTTGATGAACTCCTCCGCACCTAAAAAAGGTTTGACCCAAGGGGCTGCATCGGGTTCGTCCGCAAGGAGGGTTTGTTTTTCCTCGTCGGTTAGCAGCAAATGGCCACCGTCGTTAGGCATGCTGCCGAACAACATGGGGGGCACTTTGCCTATGGCAGTTTTTCGGTTTTCCAAAATCACCCAAGGCGCGTTCACCAAATAAGCATTGATTTGCGATGCCTGCGTGGCATGCGGCTCGCCCTTGATGTCGTCGTATTCATAAATCAATTTTGGTTTTGCGTTGGGCAGCCCAAACCCTACGATCACGCAATGCACCGCTGCTTTGCCGCTGGCCTCGTTGCTCCACTGAAAGGTGCGGTGCGCAAACTGAATCTGCATGCCCAGCCGTTGCATTTCGCCCCAAAGCACGGGCACTTGTTCGCCTTGGGTGATGCTGTTGGTGCTGACAAATGCACAAGTCGGTGCAGGCTCGGTTTGTGTGTGTGCGTCTTGCACGTAGCGCGCGGCCTTGATGTAAGCTCCAGCTCGCGCAGTTCGCGGTAGCTGATGACCAAAAAGTTGCCGCAGCCGCAGGCAGGGTCGAAGAAGGTGAGGCTTTGCAGCAGGGTATGAAAGTCTTGCAGTCGCGCGCGGTTTTTTTGTACGCGGTCAAACTCGGCATGCAGCGCGTCTAAAAAGAGCGGCCCAATGAGTTTGAGGATGTTGGCTTCGCTTGTGTAGTGTGCGCCTAGGTTACGTCGCGCTTTTTCGTCCATGATGCTTTGAAACAAGCTGCCAAAAATAGCAGGGCTAATTTGCGACCAGTCCAGCGCGCAGGCCTGCAGCAGGGCTTCGCGCATGGGTACATCAAAGTCGGCCAGCGGCAAGGCTTCTTTGAACAAGCCGCCGTTCACGTAGGGAAACAGCGTCAACGCGTCGTCGAGCTTGTGGCTGCGTTGGTTGGTGTGGTTGCTGTGGTCTTGCGTGCCGCCTTGGCCGTCAGGCGTGTTGAGCACTTGAAAGAGTTGCCCTAAGCGTGCGCCTAAGTCACTGGCATCGTCCAGCGTGCGTTCGCTTATGAAGTCGCGAAAGGCTTGTGCGGGCTGAAAGATGCCTGTGTCGTCGGCAAACAAGCAAAACAGCAAGCGCACCAGTAACACTTCGAGGGCGTGTCCCCCGTCGTGTTGGCCGTAACCACTGGCCTTGAGCGCGTCGTGCAGTTTTCCCATGCGCTCAGCGGCTTTGATGTTGACGGGGTTCTCGGGCCGGATGGTTTGTGCCGTGTAGCCCACGAGGGGGCCAAACAGCATGATGTGTTTGTGCAGATGGCGGGTTTCAAAGTCCACCGTTTGGCCACTGGCCATGATGCGCACGCGAAAGCGCGCAAAGTCGCATGCCACGACGAGTTGGGGTAGCTCGTGTTCTTTGAGGCCCGACAAATAGTCGATGCCTTGGCCGAGTGCTTGGTCGAGGTTTTTGCCGAGTGACTTGTGTTCGACCAACAACTTGCCCGGCCAAAACAAGTCGATGAAGCCGGGCCGGCCACCGAGTTTGGTGACGTGGTGTTCGAAGGTGGTGACGCGTTTGTCGGTGATGCCAAAGATTTCGAAGAAGTCGAGCCAAAACGGTTTGGCTTGTCCTGCTTCGCCACTGGCGTCTGCCCAGCGTTTGCTAAACGCCAGAGCGCGAGATTTGATTTCGTTAAGACTGATGCGCATGGACTGGGTTTGATAAAAACCCAGTCACTTTACGCATTAAAAATAATTAAAAGTGTTTATATATATTTTCCAAGTAACATCTTTCCGGTTATTTCCGGGCGGTTGCACAGATCAACTAACTCAGGCTTGGGCAGTGTCGAGCAAGCGCGCAATGAGTGCGTTGGCGTCGGCGTGTGGGTAAGGAATCCACACATGTGTGGGACTGCCGGCTGCCACATCGATCGACGTGCCATTTTTGTCTTTCATCTGCTCCAGCTTGACGATGCGATTGCCGCTGGGGTGAATGATTTCAATGCGATCACCCACTGAGAATTTGTTTTTGGTTTCCACTTCAGCCCAGCCATCGGCCACGGCGCGGACTTCGCCCACAAATTGGCTGCGGTGTGCCAAGGAGTGGCCCGTTTCGTAGTTTTGGTAGTCGTTGGCGGGGCGGCGGTCCATCAAGCCAGCGGTGTAGCCACGGTTGGCCAAGCCTTCGAGTTCGGTGATGAGTTCGGGGTTGAAGGGGCGGCCCGCCACGGCATCGTCAATCGCACGGCGATACACCTGTGCCGTGCGTGCCACGTAGTACAGGCTCTTGGTGCGGCCTTCAATCTTGAGCGAGTCGACGCCGATTTTGGTGAGGCGTTCTACATACTCCACCGCACGCAAATCTTTGCTGTTCATGATGTAGGTGCCATGCTCGTCTTCCATGATGGGCATGAGCTGGCCGGGGCGGCCTTTTTCTTCGAGCAAATAAATGTTGTCGGCTGCGGGGTGGCGCTCGCCGTTGCCGCATGACGAGAAGCTGGATTCGGCTTCTTGTTGAGACTTGGCAAAGTCAAAGTCACCTTCCATGGGAATGGCCATGGCTTCGCCGGTGTTGGGGTCGGTGGCGCTGGCTTGGGTGCCGTAGCTCCAGCGGCAGGCGTTGGTGCATGTGCCTTGGTTGGGGTCGCGGCGGTTGAAGTAGCCCGACAGCAAACAACGGCCTGAGTAGGCAATGCACAAGGCGCCGTGCACAAAGACTTCAAGCTCCATGTCAGGGCACTCTTGGCGGATTTTTTCAATCTCGTCAAAGCTGAGTTCGCGGCTCAAGATGATGCGTCGCACGCCCACGTTTTGCCAAAACTTCACAGTTGCCCAGTTGGTGGTGTTGGCCTGCACGGAGAGGTGGATGTCGATTTCAGGCCACTTCTCGCGCACCATGGTGATGAGTCCGGGGTCGGCCATGATGAGCGCATCGGGTTTCATGGCGATGATGGGTTCGATGTCGCGCAGATACGTGCGCACTTTGTCGTTGTGCGGAATCAAGTTGCTGGTGACAAAGAATTTTTTGCCGCGTGCGTGTGCTTCGGCAATGCCGATGCCAATTTGCTCTAAACGGAATTCGTTGTTACGCGCACGCAATGAGTAGCGAGGCTGGCCAGCGTAGATGGCATCGGCGCCAAAGTCATAAGCGGCTCGCATTTTGTCGAGCGAACCTGCGGGCAGCAGGAGCTCGGGGGCTTTGAGTGTGGTCATAAGGTTGTGCTGCTTACAGGGCAGCTAGAAAATCATTCAGGGTCGATTTTCGCATCCCGCACAACTTTTGCCCAGCGTGGGGCTTCTGCCCGGATGAGCGCGGCAAACTGCTCGGGGGTGCCACCGCCCACTTCGTTGCCTTGGCTCAAGATTTTCTCTTTCACTTCGGCGGTTTGCAGGGCTTGGTTGCACACGGCGTTGAGCTGTTTGACCAGCTCGGGCGACATGCCTTTGGGGCCAATCAAGCCTTGCCAGTTGAGCACTTCGACTTCCGGAAAGCCTTGCTCGGCCATGGTGGGCAGGTCCGGTAACAGAGGTGAACGTTTTTTGCTGGTAATAGCCAACGCACGCATGCGCCCGCCTTGGATGGAGGGCATGGCTGCATACATTTGCTCAAACATCATGTGCACTTGGCCGCCCATCAAATCGGTGGCGGCGGCGGAGCCGCTTTTGTAGGGCGCATGAATCATGTCAATGCCGGCTGAGTGTTCGAACAAAGCACCACTCAAATGGTGTGAGCCACCAATGCCGCCCGAGCCGTAGCTGAGTTTGCCGGGGGCGGCTTTGGCCGCAGCCACCAAGTCTTTGACGGTTTTGTAGGGCGAGTCGTTGCGCACCATCAAGATGAGGGGGCCGCGCTCGATCAAACAAATCGGGGTGAGGTCCTTCAGTGGGTCGAAGTTCAGTTTTTTGAACAAGGCTTGGTTCACAGCCAGAGGTGCAAAGTTGCCCATGCCCAAGGTGTAGCCATCGGGCTTGCCGCGTGCAATGGCTTCGGTGCCAATGTTGCCGCCCGCCCCCGCTTTGTTGTCGATGATGATGGGTTGTCCCAGAATCGTGCCCATGGCTTTGGCCACTTGACGCGAGCGGCTGTCGGCATTGCCACCTGCGGCGTAGGGGCAAATCCACAGAACGGTTTTGCTGGGGTTGGGGTACTTGTCTTGTGCCTGTGCAAACAGGGGCAATAAACCAGCGCTGGCAGTGGCTTGAATGAGGGTGCGGCGTTTCATGGGGACAGTCTCCGTTTGAATATGAAATAAATCATAGGTCTGTCTTTGAAGCTTTTGAGAGGTTCAGACATAGCACAATCACGTATATGAATCGAAATGTGTTGATCGCGGGCGGGGGCATTGCCGGTATGGCAGCTGGCTTTGCAGCTGCACGTGCAGGCTGGCCTGCTGAGGTGTTTGAGCAGGCGGCTGAGTTTTCAGAAGTCGGGGCAGGCGTTCAGCTAGGCCCCAACGTGACACGCATTTTGCAAGCCTGGGGTTTGACGCAAGGGCTCCAACACGTGGCTGCATTTCCCAGCGGTTTGCATGCGCGCAGCATGACCACAGGCGAGACCCTGGCCACTTTGCCATTGAAAGAAGCGGCAGCAACCTATGGTGCACCTTATGTCACCCTTCATCGTGCGGACTTGCATGCGTTGCTCTGGCAAGCCGCTTTGGGCGAAGGTGTGCAAGTGCACGGCAATGCGCGGGTGCAGCACGTGCATCAAACAACACAAGAGGTCACTTTGGGGGTGTTGGCGCAGGGAGGCTTAAAACAGCACACGGCAGCCCTCGCGGTGACGGCTGACGGTGTATGGAGCCCTTTGCGTGAGCAGCTGTTGGGCGATGGCTTGCCCACTTTCACAGGGCACATTGCCTACCGTGCTTTGGTGGCTCAACGTGACTTGCCTGTGCACTTGCGCAGCCAAGATGTGTCGGTCTGGATGGGCGCACAGGCGCATGTGGTGAGCTACCCCGTGCGCGGCGGTGACTGTATGAATGTGGTCTGCTTGGCAGAGGGCCGTTTGTTGGATGACGATGCCAACCACCTGCACGCCTTGCAAACATGGAATGCCCAAAAGACAGAGGCACAAACCTTGGCCGAGTTGCACCACGCGTTGCGCGGGGCATGTACCCCATTGACCGACTTGATGGCGGCATGTCGTGACTGGCGTTTGTGGCCCTTGTGCGGCAGGCCTGTCATGCAAGGCGCGCATGCGCATGTGCAAGGCCGCGTGGCTTTGGTGGGCGATGCGGCGCATCCCATGCTGCCGTATTTGGCGCAAGGGGCGGGCATGGCCATTGAAGATGCTGCCGAGTTGGCTGCGC
>JBEEJP010000021.1:0-15605 GCA_041169125.1 Pseudomonadota bacterium | reverse complement strand
CCGCCCGGCGCGCCTGCATCGCGGGTATCGCCGTGCTGGCACTGGCCCCTTTGAGCATGACCGCTTACGCCGCACCGGCAACTTTGCAGGTCTGGAAAGACCCCAATTGCGGCTGCTGCAAAGACTGGATTGCGCACCTCGAAAAGAATGGTTTTGCTACCACTGTGATTGATCAAGGCAACAACGCCGCACGCGCACGCCTTGGTATGCCGCAGAAATTTGGCTCTTGCCACACGGCATTGATCCAGGGCTATGTGATCGAGGGCCACGTGCCCGCTGCAGACATCCAACGCCTACTCAAAGAAAAACCCAAAGCCTTGGGACTGTCAGTGCCAGGCATGCCGGTTGGGTCGCCAGGCATGGACGGTCCATCCTATGACAACCGACGCGATGCGTATCAGGTGCTGCTAATCCAGCGCGACGGCAGCACCACTGTTTTCAACACCTACCCACGAGGATAACCATGAACATCATCCAGAAAATCACCACCGTTTCCGCCTTGGCCTTGGGCATCGCGCTGCCTGTGAGCAGCATGGCACAGACCACCATGGATCACAGCAAGATGGATATGTCGCAGCCCGCTGCGTCGATGACCGAAGGCGAAGTCAAGAAAATAGACCTTGAGGCTGGCAAAGTCACCATCAAACACGGCCCCATTAAGCACATGGACATGCCCGGCATGACCATGGTGTTTACAGCCAAAGACAAAGCGTTACTCGCCAATGTGAAGCCTGGTGATAAGGTCGAATTCATGGTCATCAATGAAGGGGGGAAAATGATCGTTACTGATCTCAAGGGCGCTCGTTAAGAATTTTTTGGTTTGGTAGCTACGCCAGCAGTCTTAGTGGTCCTAGATTCGTTGGCTGACTTGGTCAGAATAGAAGGCCGGAACGGCAGTATTTGATTGGCATCGGTGATCTCCATACAGCAAAACGTATGGAGATCGAACGTGCGCGAAATTAGTGGCTGTTCCGTCGCCGTGGATGTTGTGCTCAGCGTAAGGCGTTGAGCATTTTTTCGGCTTCTGGCCAGGGCAAGCGGCGCTTGCCAAGCTTCATTCTGTCAAGTGCCTTGAAGGCGTCGTCGACCGTCAGCAACTGGTTTTCAATCATGGCGCACAACAGCCCAATGGTGCCCATGACGTTGACCTGCTCCTTGTTGGCGACAATTCGCAAATTGGTGTCACCCGTCAGCAGGGTGCAGACCTCTTGCTTCGCAAGTGCCAGAGCTAAGTAGTCGTTGTGACTGGGCTTGGGACCGTTTTTCGCTGGAAGCAGATGATTGTGCTGGGCTGGCAACTGCTGGGCATACGCCACGAAGTCGCCGCTGACCTCCATGATTTGTAGGCCCAGGTTTTCAAGTCCTGGGCTGCCCGGTTCAATTTCTTCGTAATACAGCAGGTCAGGGATGCCGAACTGCATGGGAAGCTGAAAGAGCGTGCCCATCAACGCCCCGGCTTCCATGTCGATCAAAATATTGGCATCACTGATGAGCAACCGCATCCGATGACTCCAACTGACGTTCTTTGTGGAAGCGCATCATCGGGATGCCCAGCAGTTCCGCTGCTTTGGCTTCAGAGATGTATTGCTCTGCCAGAGCGCGGTATACCAACTGATCGAAGAGTCGGGGGTGTTCCTGAGGTAATGGATTTCCGGGTTCGTTCTTGCGCCAGCCCTTGGCCGAAAAGCGTTTGAACATCATGAGATGTGCAGCATCGGTGATCACGCCACACTGCTTGGCTCGTTGCAGCCATCCAGACATCGATAGGCCGAACTCATGCTTGAGCACATAGAGCTCCTGCCACTCCAGCGCGTGGCGCTGCTGCCCAAGCAATTGATGCACGGCCACGCGTGGTGCCAAGAAGGCCCCCGCGAACCGGTCGCAGGCCTTTTCCTCATCAAGGCCAACAGCCAGCCGTCCCTCAAGCAGCAAATGCCCCAGTTCGTGAGCCAGCGTAAACCGCTGCCGATCGCCTGGCCACCGTTTTGAGACGGCCACGATCGGGAATTCCCGACCATCGTCGGTGCGGGCTTTGGCGGTCAGGCCAGAGAACCCTGGGTGTTCTTCATCAACGACAATGACCAGCAGACCAAGACCTTCAAGGGTGTCTGTGAGGTCTCCAATGGGGTTCATTCCCAACTGCCAAGCGTTGCGGGCCTGGTCGGCAAGTGCTTCGATCTCATCCAGCGCCTGGATGTGTTCAGGGAGTCCGACCGGAGGGGCGAACACCAATAGAGGTAATTCTGGAAAAGCCCCGAGAAGTTCCACACGCTTCTCCACCAACTCCACGACCTTGATCTTTAGTGCATCCTGTGCCGTCTTGCCAAAGGCCGCCGTTTTACGGAACTCTGGCTCAAGCAGTTCGACGGAGTGGGTGCGAAAGAAGTATTCGGTGCGGACGTCGCAGGCACGCGCCAGCTTGAGGAGTTGAGAGGAAGAAGGCGTTAGCAACCCCTTCTCGTACTTCTGGATCGCTGTGTGCGAGACACCGACTTTTTCACCCAAAGCACCCAGGGTCAGACCTGCAGCCAATCGTGCTTGCCGAATGCGATCTGCGATCATGATGCCTCCTAGGGTTTGGTTTAAAAGATCTGGCAGTCTACCAAATTTTTAAACCCATGGATAGTCTTTGCTCTGGTGCGCGGCAGATGGCGCTGTATAATCGCCAAGATGGTTGGCCACCAAGTGGCTGACAAGCGTGGTGGCAGGAATTTCTCCTAACCAGCGAGGAAGTTAGAGCAAAACCTTGGAAGCGCCCCGATTTCCTCATTCGGGGAGTGTTTTCAGGACAACAAGCCTCACACCTTCGGGATGAGTGTTTGCGGTGCTGCTATACTCCACCACCAAAACGAGAAAGCCTAAGTAGTTCGCTACTTAGGCTTTTTTATTTTCTGCAGATGCCGCGCTGGCGCGTTGCGCAAATTCGGCGCGCAAGGCTTTGAGTTTTTCTCGTGGATCTTCTTTGACCGTGTCTTTGTCGAGTCCCATTTCTGCGATGAAGCGGCTGGGTTGAGCCGCAATCATTTCGCGCCCTTTTTTGCGCTTGCGCGTCCAGCTCACAGCCAAGCTGCGTTGGGCTCGGGTGATGCCCACGTACATCAGGCGGCGCTCTTCTTGCAGGCGCACCGCAATGTTTTCGTTGGTGTGTTCGGTGCCAGGCTCATCGTCTAGGCGAAAAGGCAGCATGCCTTCGGTCACGCCCACCAACATGACGTGTGGCCACTCCAAACCTTTGGAGGCATGGAGGGTGGAGAGGGTCACCACGTTTTGATCTTTCTCGCGTTCAGTGAGTGTGGACAGTAGCGCGATGGTTTGCGCCACTTCGAGCAAGTTTTTCACTTCGTTGCCAGTGGTCACACCGGCGGTGTCGTCAATTTGGCCGCCACAACGTTGGGCCATCCAGTCGCAAAACTCCATCACGTTGGTCCATTTAGAGGCCGCCGCTTTTTCGCTTTCTTCTGCATCGTAGAGGTGTTTTTCGTAGCCGATGTCTTTGAGCCAATCGGTCAAGAAGGCGCGGGCGTCATCTGCACCGGTGGTGAGGCGGGCGCGAAACTCAAGGTCGTTCACATAGCGGCCAAACTCATGCAGGCTGCCCAACGCACGTGTGCTGAGCACAGAAGGCAAGCTGTTGCTGAACAGCGCTTCAAACATGCTGAGTTTGTATTTGCTGGCGAACTCGCCCAGCGAAGCCAAAGTTTGGTGACCAATGCCACGCTTGGGTGTGGTGACGGCGCGCAAGAAAGCAGGATCGTCGTCGTTGTTGACCCACAAGCGCAGCCATGCGCACAGGTCGCGAATTTCGGCACGGTCAAAAAAGCTTTGCCCCCCTGATACCTTGTACGGAATTTGCGCTTTGCGCATGGCAATTTCAATCACACGCGCTTGGTGGTTGGCGCGGTAGAGGATGGCAAAGTCTTGCAGTTCGCGGTGACCGCCGCTGGCTGCATCGGTGCCGGCGCGCAAAGATTGAATGCGCGCCACCACGCGTTCGGCTTCGTGTTCTTCGGTGTCGGCATCAACCACGCGCACGGGCTCGCCCTCGCCGAGTTCAGAGAACAAGGTTTTAGGAAACAGCTTGGGGTTGGGCTGAATCACATTATTGGCGGCTCGCAAAATGGCGCTGGTGGAGCGGTAGTTTTGTTCGAGCTTGATGACTTTGAGCGTCGGAAAGTCTTGCGGCAGCTTGCGCAGGTTGTCTAGCGTGGCGCCACGCCAGCCGTAAATGGATTGGTCATCGTCGCCCACCGCTGTGAAGCGGGCGCCACCTTGGTCGGGACTGCCCACGAGGCACTTGAGCACTTCGTATTGGGTGGCGTTGGTGTCTTGGTACTCGTCTACCAGCACATGGCCCAGTTGGCGTTGCCATTTTTGGCGCACCTCTTCATGCTCTTGCAAGAGCTTCAAGGGCATGCCAATCAGGTCATCAAAGTCCACGCTTTGATAGGCCGACAAACGCTCTTCGTAACGCGCCATGATTTTGGCGATGGTGCGCTCGTTGCCGTCTTTGGCAATGGCCAACGCTTGGGCTGAGTTCAGGCCCATGTTTTTCCACAAGCTGATGGTCCATTGCCATTGGCGTGCGGTGGCAATGTCGGTGGTGCCGCCCGCGTCTTTCAAAATGCCGGTCACGTCACCGCTGTCCATGATGCTGAATTGTGGCTTGAGGCCCATGACGCCACCGTCTTGGCGCAGCATGCGCACGCCTAAGGCGTGAAAGGTGCATATCAACACGTCGTTGGCATCTTTGCCAATCAGGCCGCGTGCGCGTTCGCGCATTTCAGCGGCGGCTTTGTTGGTGAAGGTGATCGCGGCGATGCGCTTGGGCTCTAAACCCGTTTGAATGAGGCGGCCGATTTTGTGCGTGATCACGCGCGTCTTGCCCGAGCCCGCCCCCGCCAACACCAGACAAGGACCGTGCAAGAAATTGACGGCTTCTTGTTGCGCGAGATTGAGACCAGCAGACATTCGGGAGACAGTTGAAGTGAAGCGGGCAATGATACCGACCCGACAAGCGGGCAAAATAGGCCTGTGCTGAACATTCTTCTTGTGACTTTCCCCTTCTTCGCGCTGGTTTTGGCGGGCTTTGTGGCGGCGCATCGCCGCATGCTGCCACTGGACGCCATTCCCGGTCTGAATGGCTTTGTGCTGTTTTTTGCGCTGCCTTGCATGCTGTACCGCTTCGGTGCCAGCACGCCCATCGTGCAGCTGCTGGATGTCACACTGTTTTTGGCCTACTTGTTGTGCGCCTTGTTGATGGTGGGCTTTGTGGTGGCCGTCAGCATAAACAAGCGCATTGGCTGGAACGACGCGTCGTTTGGTGCATTGGTGGGCGCATTTCCCAATACCGGTTTCATGGGCGTGCCACTGTTGGTGGCTTTGTTGGGGGCGTCAGCGGCAGGCCCTGCCATTGTGACGATTGTGGTGGACATGGTCATCACCACCTCGTTGTGCATTGCTCTGTCTCGACTGGATGGTGCAGATGAGCATGGTGCCAGTCGTGCCGCCAAGAGCGCACTGGTTGGTGTGTTGACCAATCCCATGCCGTGGGCCATCAGCTTGGGCGGCTTGTCTTCTGCCATGGATTGGCAGTTGGTGGGGCCCGTGGCCAAGACGGTGGGGTTGCTGGCGGATGCTGCTTCTCCGGTGGCGTTGTTCACCATTGGTGCCGTGCTGGCGCGTTCACAAATTCGTGTGAAGGAAAGCGGTCATCCGCCCATTCTGTGGCGCGATTTTTTGCCTGTTGCGATTTTCAAATTGGTGTTACATCCGGTGCTGGTGTTGTTGGTGTTGGCTGCTGCGGTGCAAATGGGGTTTGTGATTGAGCGCTTCACCATGGTGGTGGTGATCTTGGTGGCTGCACTGCCTAGCGCAAGCAATGTGGCTTTGTTGTCCGAGCGTTTCGGTGCAGACACGGGGCGTATTGCCATGATCATTTTGTTCACCACGGCCGCGGCGTTTTTTACTTTTTCGGGCGCCGTGGCGTTGCTGCACGGCTGAGCGTTTAAATCGCCAGTGGGTCGACGTCGATCGCCCAACGAATGACTTGCCGATGCGCGCTGCGCTGGGCGTGTAAATCGGCCTGCCAATGGGCTAGGAAATGTTGCAAGGCTTTGCGTGAGGTGCATTCAATCAGCATTTGCGCGCGCTCGATGTTGGCCACACGTTGAATCGTCATGGGGACAGCTGGGTACATATCGACCATGAGTTCATCCGCCAGAGCGGCGCCAGCTTCGCGTGCGGCGTTTAAAAAGCCTTGTGCGGCTTCTTGGCTGCGCGCTTCGGCGCGCACCAAGGCTTGAAAGCTAAAGGGCGGTAAGGCAGCTTGTTCGCGCTCTTGGAGCTGTTGCTCGGCGAAGGCGGGGTAGTCGTGCTGTTTGAGGGCTTCAAACAGCGCATGCAGCGGGTGAAAGCTTTGCACCCACATTTCACACGGGCTGCTGGTTTGCATCGTCGCATCGCGGCCTGCACGACCTGCAGCTTGCATGAGCAAACTGAACAGACGCTCGGGCGCGCGGAAATCGCTGGAGAACAAGGCCCCATCGGGGTTGAGTGCCGCGACCAGCGTGACACGCCGAAAGTCGTGGCCTTTGGCAATCATTTGCGTGCCCACCAGCACGTCGACGGCACCTGCATGCACCTCGGCCAGTTGACGTTCAAGTTCGCCTTTGAGGCGTGTGCTGTCCGCGTCAATGCGTGCGATTCGAATGGCCTGTCCATCAGGGCGGCACACATCGGCGAGCAGTTCGGCCAAGTGTTCTTCGAGTTGTTCTGTACCTCGGCCCAAGGGGCTGATGTCTAAGTTGCCACACGTTGGACACGCGCGTGGCACGGGTTGCGTGAAGCCGCAGTGGTGGCAGCGCAAGGTGCGGTCGAGTTTGTGGAACACGCGGTAGGCGCTGCAATGCGGGCATTCACTTTTCCAGCCGCAGTCGTGACAGCTCAACACAGGCGCATAACCGCGACGGTTGAGCAACACCAAAATTTGTTCGCCACGTGTGACCCGCTCGCGCATGGCGTCGAGCAGGTGATTGGAGAACACGGTTTTGTACGGTTGGCGGTTCATGTCCACGCGACGCACCAAAGGCAATGCGCCTTGGCCCACACGTGAGGGCATGGCCAAGCGCATGTAGCGCCCTGCGGGCTCTGACACGGTCGCGGGGCGACTGTGGTGCCAGCTCTCTAGCGAAGGCGTGGCCGAGCCTAGGATGACTTTTGCACCTTCGCGCTGCCCTCGGTAGACGGCCAAGTCTCGGGCCGAATAGCGCGCGCCCTCTTGCTGCTTGTAACTGGGGTCGTGTTCTTCATCGACCACGATGAGTTGCAAATGCGGCATTGATGCAAATACGGCCATGCGCGTGCCCAGCACAATGCGGGCCTCACCGCTGTGAGCGGTCAACCAATTTTTTAAACGTTGCGCAGGCGTGAGACTGCTGTGCATGGCCACCAAACAATCGGCACCCCACTGTGGGCAGAAACGGGCGCGAAAGCGCTCTTCTAGCTGCGGGGTGAGGTTGATCTCGGGCACCATCACCAAGATTTGCGCATTCGCATCTTGCTCAAGCACCGCTTGGGCCGCGCGCAAATACACCTCGGTTTTGCCGCTGCCTGTGTTGCCAAACAGCAAGAAAGGACCGGTGTTGGCTGCGATGTCGGCCAAGGCTTGTGCTTGTTCCTCGGTGGCTTGGGGGATGTGCGGCACTGCGCCGTCGCAGGGGCTGGGGGCTTTGGGTTTGCGCTTTAAGCGGCGGGCCCATTGCTCGGGTGTCAGGTCGCGCAGTTGGCTGGGGAGTGCGGCCAAGGCCACTTCGCCTGCGCTGCGCTGGTAGTAGCTGGCGGCAAACTGCACCAGTTGCCGCCAATGGGTGTTGAGCGGTGCTATGCCTTCGAGCACGCTGGCAATGGGGCGTAGTTGCAAGGCAGATGGTTCGCTGGGTGGCGTGCCCTCGGTGGTTGACACTGGCGCGGTGGCAGTGGCATCCCAAACGACACCCAATAACTCTCGTTTGCCCAATGGCACGCGCACCAAAGTACCGGGCGTGTGTGCGCTATCGCTTTCGTACGTGAGTGCACCACCAATACCGCTGTGTGCGGGGGTGTGAACCATCACTGAAATTAAGTGCGACATGTCAAGCGGTAAGTTGAATGGTTTTGCTCAGGTGTTTTGGTAGAAACGGCTTTAAGTTGTTGATTTAAAAAGACTTCAGGGTAAACCCAAAAATTCTGTGGATAACTTTGTTGATATCTACACTTCAGCCGCTCTCAAGGCGCATGGATCAAGGCTTGGAACAAACTGCCTTAAAAAAATGCACCCCAAGAATCCTATATGAATCAATCACTTGCGAGTGATTAAAGTTTTCGCAAATGCTGCACAAGAAAAAACCAACAGGGTGCGCTGGATCAACTTTTTTGTGCATAAGTGTGAAGTTGAAGTAAAACTTTTGGTGACTTGACAGTCGATTTCCTGACTCGGATTTAAGGTTTTCTCAAGGCCCGTGAATGGTTGTGCACGGTCTCAACCAGCACACCCACGCTCTCGGGCGGGGTGAATTGGCTGATGCCGTGGCCTAAGTTGAAAATTTGGGTGGGGCCGGTGGTATTTGGATCGGTGTGCGGTTTGCCAAAGGCGTCCAGCACGCGTCGGGCTTCTGCGGCAATGGCGTCTGCTGGAGCAAACAAGGCGTTGGGGTCAAGGTTGCCTTGCAATGCTTTGCCAGGTCCGCCGACCGTGCCGCCCACTTGTGCACGGGCTTGGGCCAAGTTGACCGTCCAGTCCACACCCAACACGTCGCAGTCGAGGTCCGCCATTTCCGGCAGCCACAAACCGCCGCCTTTGGTGAACACCAAACGGGGCACCACGGTGCCGTCTTGCGCACGCTTGAGTTGCGACAACACACGCTTGGTGTACGCCAAGCTGAATTGTTGGAACATGCCATCGGCCAGCACACCGCCCCAGCTGTCGAAAATCATCACGGCTTGTGCGCCGGCTTCAATTTGGGTGTTGAGGTACAGGGCCACGGCGTCGGCGTTGATTTCCAAAATACGGTGCATCAAGTCGGGGCGGCTGTACATCAGGCTTTTGACTTGGCGGTAGTCGTCAGAACCGCCGCCTTCGACCATGTAGCAGGCCAAAGTCCACGGGCTGCCTGAGAAGCCGATGAGTGGCACGCGGCCATTGAGCGCTTTGCGAATGCTGGTGACCGCATCAAACACATAGCGCAGTTTGTTCATGTCGGGCACGGCCAGCGCGGCCACGGCGGCTTCATCGCGGACGTGCTTGGCAAACTTGGGGCCTTCGCCTTGGGCGAAGGACAGGCCCAAACCCATTGCATCGGGGACGGTCAAGATGTCGCTGAACAAAATGGCGGCGTCGAGTGGGTAGCGTTCCAATGGCTGCAAGGTGACTTCGGTGGCGAAGTCGGTGTTCGTCGCCAAGCCCATGAAGCTACCCGCTTTGGCGCGGGTTTCGCGGTATTCGGGCAAATAGCGACCGGCTTGGCGCATGAGCCAAACGGGGGTGTGGTTGGTGGCTTGGCGCAGACAGGCGCGCAAAAAGGTGTCGTTTTGGAGTGGAGCAAACATGGCGCCATTGTCGCCGAGGACAGGCTTGGCTCAGTTGACGGGGCGTGCAAAGTCTGTGGCTGGCTTTTCTGGGGCGACAGTTGGCAAGGTCGCGAGCGCTTCTTTGAGCTGGCTCACGCTGAGCAACTCCGACAACACCACCGGTGCTTTGCCTGGCGCGTACAGCACATACACGGGCACGCCGCTGCGCCCCAAGGTGCTGAGCGCGGCTGTGATGGCAGGGTCACGCCGCGTCCAGTCGGCACGTAAGAGGGTGACCTGGTGTGCGGCAAAGTCAGCCAACACGGCGTGGTTGGACAAGGTGGATTTTTTGTTGATCTGGCAGGTCACGCACCACGCGGCGGTGAAGTCCACAAACACAGGACGGCCTTGAGCCAAGCTCTGTGCAACGGCTGATTCAGACCAAGCCTGCCAAGATGGGGTGGACTGACTGGTGGCTGGCGTGCGGTGATCGACGTTGTCCAATGTGGGCGCCTTCAGCTCGCCCCAAAAGCTCCAGCCGCCCCAAGCCAACGCGACGAGGGCCAACCATGCCAACCCGCGTGCCGCAGGGGTGTGTTGGGTCAGCAGCCAAATGAAGGCGGCCAACAAAAGCAACCCTCCCAATGCAAACATGGCGGCATCTAGGCTGGTTTGTTGGCCCAACACCCACAGCAACCACACCACCGTGGCCAACATAGGAAACGCAAGCAACTGACGCAGGGTGACCATCCAAGGCCCCGGATGCGGCAACTTGCGCGCAACGGCGGGCGAAAAACTGGCCAGCAAATAAGGTGCAGCCAAGCCCAAACCCATGACCACAAAAATCATCAACGCTTGCCAAGTGGGAAGCGTCATGGCCAAGCCCAATGAGGCGCCCATGAAGGGGGCGGTGCAAGGCGAGGCCACAGCCACAGCCAACACGCCAGAAAGCGCAG
This sequence comes from Pseudomonadota bacterium, assembly GCA_041169125.1. GTDB lineage: Bacteria > Pseudomonadota > Gammaproteobacteria > Burkholderiales > Burkholderiaceae_C > Limnohabitans. The sequence goes on along the minus strand of JBEEJP010000021.1, from coordinate 5,106 downwards.
CATCCATGACGGGATGTTTGTATTGAAAACTGGCCAAACGTGAGGGCAGGATGTGCCCCAGCTCAAACAGGCCAAATAAGTTCAAGGCAATGAGGGTGAACAGCACGGCCAAGACGCTTACCACCTCGGGTGACTGCAGTTGAAACCCCCAACCGAGTTGCTCGCCTGCGGCGCGTAAAGCCAACACAACAGCCCCAAGCAGGACAAAGCTCAACACCACCCCAGCGGTGTAGGCCATGCCCGCGATACGGTGCGCTTTGTGCGCGCGGCTGTGTTGTGCAAACCCGAGTAACTTGATGGCCAATACGGGCAACACGCAGGGCATGAGGTTGAGGATGAGGCCTCCTAGAAATGCACCTGCCAGCGCCAAGGTAAACCCGAGCAGGCCTTCGGGGGGGGCGTTGCTTATGTTGCCCAAAGCGGGAGACGGGGGTGTTGGCAGTTCAGACACCGCAGGCCACGCTTGCGTGATGGGGGCTTGCAGTTCATAGCCTTGGCGTTGCGCGCCTTCGCCCGTGGTGAGCAAAAAGCCCACGGTTTTGGGCTCGGTCATGCGCAAATTGCTCAATGGCAATTGCAGGGTCCACGCCTCGCCTTGCCAAGCCTGACGCGCTTGTGGGTGTTGTTCGGCGGCAGATTCCACCAGTTCAGGTGTTAACGCAAACACGCGCAGGGCTTGGCCTTGCAATGCGGCCGGCAAGCTACGGATTTGCATCACCAAACGCTGGTCTTCAAAATGCGTGGCGATGTTGACACTTGGCAATGCTTGCGGTTGTTGTGCTTGCAGTGCTTCAAACGCTGAGGCATGGGGCGCGAAACTGCCGTTGACGGGGATGCGAAGCGCAAAGTCCCCTTCTTGTGGAATGCACTCAAGCCGACAGACCAACCAATTGGCGTGGGCTTGCACTTCCAACATGGACGAGGCGTTGGGCTTGAACTGTGGGCTTACCGTCAATGGCACAGCCAGCAAGACGGTTTTTTCAAAACCATAGTTGGTGAGGTTGCCAGCTTTGAGCTTGCTCGGCAGCGGCCACAGCATTTCGCCAGCAGTGATGCCTGCGGGAAGGTTCAGCTCAATTTGCGTGGGCAAACCCGAGTCGCCTGGGTGGCGCCAATAGGTGTGCCACTCGGGTTGATGGGTCAGCTGTAGCCCTACCCAAAGTGGTTGGCCGGCTTGGACGCCTTGTGGGGCATGGGCTACAAGTTCAGCCCGCAGTTGTGGCGTGCTCACCACCGCTTTGTGGCTGGTGCCGTCGAGGGCTTGGGCGAGGCTGGGCAGGGTCAGCACCCACAGCATGGCCGCCAGTGCCCAGACTGTGAGGCTGTGCAAACGCACAGCGACTAAAGCAAAACGTGTGACGCCCAACAAGCGCGAAATGGGATAAAGCATGCGCCAGATGTTACCGAGCCGTGGCCCAGACTGCCAATTGGGCCGTGACAGCGATGCCTCGAGGCAGGAAAGTAAGATGCGTCCATGACGGCGCACACCAGCACACCTACCTCTCCCGCCTTAGCGACACATCGCTGGGCTGAACTCAACACCCGCGACTTTGCCGCACTTGACCCTGCCCGTGCGGTGGCGGTGTTGCCGTTGGGTGCGACGGAGCAACACGGACCGCATTTGCCCTTGTCGGTCGACACAGTGTTGGTCGAGGGGGTGGTAAACGCCGCGCTGAGTCACTTAGCGCCTACAGATCCTGTGCTGGTGTTACCCACACAGACCTTGGGCTTGAGTACCGAGCACACCGCCTTTGCGGGTACTTTGCATGTGTCGCCACAAACCTTGATTCAGCTGTGGTGCGACATGGGCGCATCCGTGGCGCGCGCAGGGGTGAAGAAGTTGCTCATGTTCAACGCCCACGGCGGCAATGTGGGGCTGATGGATGTGGTGGCACGTGAGATGCGCGCACAGCACGGCCTGATTGTGTACAGCAGCAGTTGGTACAACTTGCCGTTGGATGCGGCGGTGATGGGACAGTTCTCGCCCGACGAGCACCGCTTTGGGGTGCATGCCGGCGATATCGAAACCTCCATGATGCTGGCGCTTTCCCCAGCTCAAGTGAATATGGCCGAAGCTCGCAACTTTGCCTCCACCTCTCAAGAACGCGCCAAACATTACGCGGTGTTGGGCAACGGCAAAAGCGCCAAGCTAGGCTGGCATATGCAAGACTACAACCCACAAGGTGCAGCGGGCAACGCCGCCGCCGCAACCGTGGCCAAAGGTGAGGCCTTGGTTCAAAGCGCGGGTGAACAGCTGGCGTTGTTGCTCAAAGAGCTGGTGGCGTTGCCGCTCAGCACCGTCCGCGCGTGAAGCGTTAAGCGAAGGTCACCCAGTTTTTGTGACTGGGGGTTTCTAAGTGAGGCAATGCATTGAAGCTGATCAGGCTGTGTCGCTTGGGGCTGAATGTGAATTCGCTCACGGCGCTGTTGCGCAAGCGCATATTGAGCTCAATGCTGGTTTCAGGGCTGACCCCCAATACATGGGCAACCGCCGTGGCAATGGGCCCACCGCTGGAGACGAGCAGCACGTGGCCGGTGTGGTGCTGGCGCACATGGTCTAGCGCGGTGGTGACGCCTTTCACAAACTCAACATAGCTGGGCATGCCTTGTGGGCTGATCACGCCTGCCATCCACTGCGCCAGGGCATCGCGCAACAAACGGAAATGGTGTTTGTAGCCCTCGGGGTTGGTGGGCTTGACCACGTCGCCGGGCATGATGGTTTGAATGAGCGCGTGGCTGTCGTACTCGTTCAGCCCAGGCCAGGCGAGGGCGTTGAGGTGTGTGCCCATGCCTTGCTGAATGCCTGCCAAGGTTTGCGCATGGCGCTTGAGCGTGCCGGTGATGACGGCATCAAAGACGATGCCTTGTGCGCGCCAGTGCTCGCCCAAGCGCTGGCTTTGCTGTTGACCCAATGGGCTGAGCTGGTCGTAGTCTGCCGCCCCCAAAGAGGCCTGCCCGTGTCTGACAAAGTAAAGATGTCCCATGGCGGTGGTGTGTTGGATGTGTCCTCATTTTGAAGACGACATCTTGAATCGGCAGTCACGCCTGAGACCGTGTGCTTAAACCTGGGGTAGGGAAGACTGGATCAGCCAGAGCACGGTGCCCAACAAGGCCGCAGCCATCAAACGGTTGAACCATTGCAAGCGAAGGGCCGAGTCATCGGGGCCACGTAACCAGTGCCGCAAACGAGCGCCCAGCCATGCATAAGTGAAGTTGCTGGCAAAGCCAAACATCAAGAACACGGGCAACGCCTCCATCAGCCGTCGCAAGGCGTCGTCGTGACCCACGACCCAGCCGCTCGCCACGGACATGGCTAAGAGCCATGCCTTGATGTTGATGAATTGCAGCAGGACGCCCTGCTTGAATCCGACGATGGGGCTGGATGTCGCGTCGTTGAGGGTGTGTGTGCTGGCAAGTTTCCAGGCAAGCCACAGCAAATACAACGCCCCTGCTGCTAAGAGCCCCCACCGCAGCGGTGGAAAACTCAGCACGATGACGCCTAAGCCCAGGGCGTTTGCAACCAGCAACACACTCCAGCCGACGGGCACAGCACAGACAAACGGGAGAGCTTGTCTCAAACCATAGTTCGCGGCCAGTGCGGCAGCCAAGGTGTTGTTGGGGCCCGGCGTGAAGGTGCCTACCGTGGCAAGGGCAATCAAAGCAAAGAGTTCGGCGCTGCTCATGCGGGTGAGGAGAGTTGCTCCCAGCGTTCGAGGGCCGTCATCAGCGCGTCTTCAATTTCGGTGTCTCGCTTGTGCAATTGCGCCATCTTGGCGGGATCGCTGGCGTACAGGCTGCTGTCGTTGAGCTCCGCTTGTGTTTCTTTTTGTTCTGCTTCGAGCGATTCAATCAAAGCTGGCAACGCATCCAATTCACGTTGCTCTTTGTAGCTGAGCTTGCGCGCTTTGGCAGCAGGCTGGGCTGCTGCTGGTTTGGGTGTTTCGGGGGCGACATATTTTGCGATCGGCATTGCTGGTTTGATCGTGGCGCTTAGGCCCCGTGCGCGCTCAGATTGCGTGAGCCAATCTTGCACGCCGCCTTCGTATTCGCGCCAAAAGCCTGGGTTCTCGTCGGTGCCTTCGAACACCAAGGTGCTGGTCGCGACGTTGTCCAGAAACGTGCGGTCATGGCTGACGATGAACACCGTGCCATCGTAGTTTTGCAGCATTTCTTCGAGCAGTTCTAGTGTGTCGATGTCCAAGTCGTTGGTAGGTTCGTCGAGCACCAGCACGTTGGCGGGGCGTGCAAATAAACGAGCCAGCAACAAGCGATTGCGTTCGCCGCCAGAGAGCGATCGCACCGGCGATGTGGCCCGCGCGGGTGAAAACAAAAAATCTCCCAAGTAGCTTTTGACGTGTTTGCGTTGCGTACCAATCTCGATCCATTCGCTGCCGGGGCTGATGAAGTCTTCTAGCGAAGCATCCATGTCCAACGCGTTTCGCATCTGATCAAAGTAGGCGACTTGCAAATTGGCCCCTTGGCGGATCTTGCCGCTGTCAGCCTCCAGCTCTCCAAGAATCATCTTGAGCAGAGTCGATTTGCCGACGCCGTTGGGGCCAATGAGACCAATTTTGTCGCCGCGCAAGAAGGTGGCCGAAAAGTTCTTGGCGATGACTTTGCCGCCAAAGGCTTTGCTAACCTCTGTGAGTTCTGCCACGATTTTGCCGCTGGGGGCGCCGCTAGCCACATCGAGCTTGACACGGCCGACTGCCTCTCGGCGCGCTTCACGTTGTGCGCGTAACGCCTCTAGTCGAGAGATGCGACTTTGGCTACGTGTGCGTCGTGCTTCGACGCCTTTGCGAATCCAGACTTCCTCGCCTGCCAAAAGTTTGTCGGCTTTGGCATTGATCACGGCTTCTTGCGCGAGCTGTTCTTCTTTTTGCGCTTGGTACTGTGAGAAGTTGCCCGGATAGGTCATCAAATGGCCGCGATCGAGTTCGACGATGCGCGTGGCTACTTTGTCTAGAAAAGAGCGGTCATGCGTGATGGTGATGATGCTGCCTTTGAAATCAATCAAAAGCTGCTCTAACCATTCGATGCTGTCCAAATCCAAATGGTTGGTAGGCTCGTCGAGCAACAGTACATCTGGCGATGTGACAAGCGCTT
>JBEEJP010000020.1:0-15776 GCA_041169125.1 Pseudomonadota bacterium | reverse complement strand
CCCATCCCGAACAGGACCGTGAAACGACTTAGCGCCGATGATAGTGCGGATTCCCGTGTGAAAGTAGGACATCGTCAGGCTCTTACAGCCTCAAAAACCCCCGCTCATTCGAGTGGGGGTTTTTGTTTTTATAGCTCTCGTTTTCTAAATTAATTGGTATTGACGATGTATGCGTCATCCAAAACACAAGCGCCGCTTTTTTCTAGACTTTGGCACAACGCGATCAGCCAAGCGTTGTAACTTTCGCCGTGCGCATGGGTTTGATGGAGCAACTTGAGGTAGTCGACAGAGTCTGCCCAAATTGAAAAATCAGTCAATTTGATTTTTTGAAATTCCAAAAGTTTGAACTTCAAAAGCACTTTGGCCGCATAGCTTGCATGTTTTTCCGGAGATCTCCGGAACTGCTCTAATCGGCTGCGCGCACGAACAATTGCGCCATCGACATCTGTGAACGCCGCCCCATGGCCTGGAAGTACGAGTTGTGGCCGCAGCGCTTCAATGATGTCGAGTGTGCTCGCAACTTCATCAAAGGCCTCTTGCCCTTCAATCTCAGGAAAAACAACTCCAAAACCGTTTTCCCAGAGTGCGTCAGCCGAAATCAATACGCCGTCTTCTTCATTCAAAAGAATAATTGAATGTGGATCATGGCCAGGTGCTGCATGGACGCGCCATGTCTTTCCTGCAATCACAAACGATTCACCATTCTGCAGTGATGAGGTCCGTTTGAATTCAGGGCAATGCTGTCCAGTTGGCGTGTATGTGAGTGTGGTGGGGTCCCATTGGTCCACAAAGTCAGCATGTCCAGACGGTATTCGTGTTTTCAATTGGGGGTATTGCAATTGAAGGTACGAGTTTCCGCCGCAATGGTCGCTGTGAAGATGGGTGTTGATCAATGTTGTGAGCGGCCTAGCACCTAATACCGAGGTGATCAGTGCGTGGGTTTGCTCGGCGTGTGTCCAATAGCCGCTGTCTACCAGAATGGCTTGATCGCCGTCCTGAATCAGCACGTTATTTGAAGATAGCCAGCCGCGCTCGAAAAACGTGACGCCTAAAGGTAATGGATGCATGGGGTTCACAAACAGGTCGCAAAGCAATTGCCGTATCTACGTCATTCTGACAGTCGCAATAAACCAGTTACTCTGAATTTGTGCTGCAAGTTACAGCATGTCACTTTTCAATTTAGAGTGTGTTGTCTAAATGCTGTCAGACAAACGCAAGGATGAGGGGAAACCCTTAGAATCGCGGCATGAGTATCGTACAGACTTTGGCAAAGACCACCCTAGAAGGGGGATTGCAAATGCTTCGATTGACAGGCGTTTCCCAAGAGCAACTCCGCAAAACGGAAGGTGCTTTGGTGCCCATTGTGCCCTTGGGAGCGGAGCATCAAGCCGATATACAGAAGCACTTGCTCGCGTTGTCCGCGCATGACCGCTACTTGCGTTTTGGCTACACGGCCACAGATGATCACATCCAACGGTACGTAGATGGCTTGAACTTTGAGCGCGACGAAATCTACGGCATTTTCAACACCTCACTCGAAATCATCGCGATGGCGCATTTGGCCTTGATGAAAGATGAAGGGCGTGAAGCCAACTCGGAATTTGGTGTCTCGGTCTCCGCACATGCGCGTGGCCGTGGGTATGGTGCCCGTTTGTTTGATCGTGCGGTCATTCACGCGCGCAATGAAAAGGTCTACCAGATGTACATCCATGCGCTCAGCGAAAACGCGCCCATGATTCGCATTGCACGCAAAGGTGGCGCACACATCGAACGCGATGGCTCCGAAACAGAAGCCTATCTGCGCTTGCCCAAACGAGACTTAGACAGCCGCGTCACAGAGTTTGTGGCTGACCAGTACGCCAAAACCAACTATCACATCAAAGAAGATGCCAAACGTTTCTGGAATTTCTTGGCCAAAGTTCAAGAAATTCGTGAAGGTGTCCGAGACGCGCGACACCAAGCTGCCGAGTAAGCGCACTCTCGCGCATGGGCTATGCTTAAGGCTTGTGAGACTCCCGCAGCCTAAGCTGCAACACTGTGATACCCCCGCAATCCCGAGAGACAGAAAAGCAAGACAAGCGCACGTATTGGCAGCGCTTGGTTGAGTTCATACACCCAGGCCCAGATTCCCGCGAAGACCTGTTCGACGCACTCTCTGACGCAGAAGATAACCAAGTCATCGGCGCAGAAAGTCGCCTCATGCTGGAGGGCGTGCTGCGCATGGCTGATCTCACCGCAGGTCAAGTCATGGTGGCCGCACCGCGGATGGACCTGATCAATTTGGAAGCGCCGATAGACGAAACCCTGCATCAGGTGATCGACACAGGGCATTCGCGGTTTCCTGTGTACGAAGGCGAACGCGATAACTTAGTGGGCATTTTGCTGGCCAAAGATTTGCTCAAACTCCAGCGTGCCCCCTCGCTCAATATCCGGACTTTGCTGCGCCCCCCGGTGTTCATTCCCGAGAGCAAAGGCTTGAATGACTTATTGCGAGAGTTTCGCAACACGCGCAACCACATGGCCTTGGTGGTCGACGAGTTTGGTCGTATCGCAGGGTTAATCACCATCGAAGACGTGCTTGAACAAATCGTGGGTGACATCGAAGATGAGTTCGACATTCAGGAAGATGTGGGCGACATTTTTGCCTTAGCCGATCAAACCTACCGCGTCAGTGGCGACGCCGCGATCGAGCGCGTGGCCGAGGCGTTCAACACCCAACTCGATGTGGCCTCGCAGGAGGAGTCTGATGACACACGATTCGACACGATTGGGGGTTTAATTTCACATGCCATCGGTCATGTCCCCAAGCGTGGCGAACACTTTGAGCTCAACGGTTTGCGGTTCGAAGTGCTGCACACCCGAGGCGGTGCCGTGAAGTGGTTCAAGGTCTATCCTGCACCGGTTGACAAATCGCATCCATAACGCATGGACCACCTGAACGCCCAATCGGGCTGGACCATTCCAATGAAAACCGTCGCACTCGTGCTGGTGGCCGGGATGCTCCAAGCCTTATCGCTTGCCTGGCCTTTTGAGGGGGCGCTCAAAGGCGAATCGCAAGGCTGGTTGCAGTGCGCTTGCTTGGCCGTTTTGGCGTTTTATGTGGACCGAAGCGCAACCGCCAAACAAGCATTTGCAACCGCATGGCTGTTCGCTTTTGCTTGGCTGGGGGGCAGCATTTGGTGGTTGTTCATTTCCATGCATCGCTATGGCGGCTTGGCTGCGCCACTGGCCGCGTTGGCTGTGGGCTTGATGGCGATGGGGCTTGCCCTCTTCTATGGCTCAGCAGCCGCTGTGTATCACGCGGTGTGCAATCAAAAGGTGGGTGTGATGGCGCGGGCTGCAGCATTCGCCGCCGTGTGGGTGATGGCCGAAATGGTACGCGGCACCCTTTGGACCGGTTTCCCTTGGGGCGCCATTGGCTACGCGCATGTCGGTGGCGTGTTGCAGCTTTGGGCGCCGTGGGTGGGCGTGTATGGCCTTTGCGCCATGGCCGCCTTCATTTCCATGGCATTGGTTGCAGAGCGTCAAGACCTTCGCCCTCCTGCGCGTACAGCCCAAATGGTTGCGCTGGTGGTTGCGGTGGGCGTGGCCTATACCGGCTTCACATCGCCCACCCGTGTGGGCGTCCACACGCACCTGTCCAGTCAGCCCTTGCGCGTGACGTTGCTGCAAGGCAATATTGCGCAAGATTTGAAATTTGGTGAAGGCGTCAACCTCGCCCTGCGCGGTTACCGAGACGCCTTGCTCTCCAGCACGAGCGAGTTGACGGTGACACCCGAGACAGCCATTCCGCTCATTCAGCAGCAAATGCCAGATCGCTATTGGCGTGACCTAGAAACACATTTCTCCAAAGGTCAACAAGCCGCATTGATTGGGTTGCCGCTTGCCACGCGCAGCGAACAAGGCCAGCTGCAATACAGCAACTCAGCCGTCGCGTTGATGCCGCAAGCCGCCCCTGCATCCACAGCCAGCTACCAGTACGACAAACACCACTTGGTGCCTTTTGGTGAATTTGTTCCACCACTCTTTCAGTGGTTTGTCCGGTTGATGAACATCCCTTTGGGCGACTTCACCCGTGGCGATGTCGCGCAACCCAGTTTGCTCTTTAAAGGCGAGCGCATTGCCCCCAATATTTGCTACGAAGATTTGTTTGGCGAAGAGTTGGCGCGAAGCTTTGCAGATCCAGAAAAAGCCCCGAGCCTGATGGTCAATCTCAGCAACATCGCTTGGTTTGGCGACACGGTGGCGATTGACCAACACCTCAACATCTCCCGCATGCGAGCCCTTGAGTTGGGCCGGCCTATGCTGCGTGCCACCAATACAGGCGCCACCGCCATCATCGACGCCCAAGGGCAGGTCACGCACCGCTTGCCCAGTGCCGTGCAAGGGGCACTCACCGCTGAGGTGCATGGTGTTCACGGCCCCGTCACGCCCTATGCCCACTGGGTGTCCGCGTGGGGCCTTTGGCCATTGGCTGGAGCAGCCGTGCTCACCCTCTTGATCGTGGCTGCTATCTCGCATGCAGCTCGGCACGGTCAGAGGCGTTTCGGCCCGTAAAATCAGAGGTTTGCGGGCGTCTTGACCTGCAGCCTAATTTGCCAGCGTTTGCTGGTCATATTGCATGCTGACCTTTCAACAAATCATTCTCAAACTCCAGTCCTACTGGGCCGAACAAGGTTGTGCCTTGTTGCAACCCATCGACATGGAAGTCGGTGCAGGCACCTCGCACACCGCCACGTTTTTGCGCGCCCTCGGCCCAGAGCCCTGGAAGGCTGCGTACGTGCAACCTAGCCGCCGTCCCAAAGATGGTCGCTACGGCGAGAACCCCAACCGCTTGCAACACTACTACCAATACCAAGTGGTCTTGAAGCCCGCGCCCAGCAACATCTTGGAGCTGTACTTGGGCTCTCTCGAGGCGCTCGGCTTTGACCTCAAGAAAAACGACATCCGCTTTGTGGAAGACGATTGGGAAAACCCCACCTTGGGCGCATGGGGCTTGGGCTGGGAAGTTTGGTTGAACGGCATGGAAGTCACGCAGTTCACCTACTTTCAACAAGTCGGCGGCATTGACTGCAAACCCATCACCGGCGAAATCACTTACGGTCTCGAGCGCTTGGCCATGTACCTGCAAGGCGTCGACAACGTTTACAACTTGCAATGGACCGATGGGCTCACCTACGGCGACGTGTACAAGCAAAACGAAGTCGAGCAATCCACTTACAACTTCGAACACTCGGACGCCGAGTTTTTGTTCACCGCCTTTGGCGCGCACGAAAAGCAAGCGCAGCACCTCATGGGCGCACAGTTGGCGCTGCCGGCGTATGAGCAAGTGCTCAAAGCCGCACACACCTTCAACTTGCTCGATGCGCGTGGCGCCATCAGTGTGACCGAGCGTGCCGCCTACATCGGTCGCATCCGTAACTTGGCACGTGCCGTGGCACAAAGCTATTACGAAAGCCGTGAACGCTTGGGCTTCCCCATGGCGCCGCGCGAATGGGTTGACCAAATTCCAAAGAAGACCGCTTGAGCGTAGGACACAAGAACATGACGACACACAACCTGCTCATCGAACTCTTCGTGGAAGAGCTGCCACCCAAGGCTTTGCAAAAACTGGGCGACGCTTTTTCTGGCGTGCTGTTTGAACAGCTCAAAGCCCAAGGCTTGACCGCCGCCAATTCAGCCGTGACGGCCTATGCATCACCCCGCCGTTTGGCCGCACACATCACGGCTGTTTCTGCGTTGGCGGCTGACAAGCCTGTGCAACAAAAACTCATGCCAGTGAGCGTGGGTTTAGATGCCAGCGGCAACGCGACACCTGCCTTGCTGAAAAAACTCCAAGCCTTGGGCGCAGGCCCCGAGGCCGTGGCGCAACTCAAGCGCGCGCCCGATGGCAAAGCCGACGCTTTGTTTTACGACAGCATCGTCAAAGGCGCGAGCTTGGCCGACGGCTTGCAAAAAGCCTTGAACGAAGCCATTGCCAAATTGCCCATCCCGAAAGTGATGAGCTACCAGCTTGAAACCGATTGCGAATTGCCGGGCTGGAGCAGCGTGAACTTTGTGCGTCCCGCGCACAGCTTGGTGGCGTTGCATGGCAACACGGTGGTGCCCGTCAAAGCTTTGGGCTTGACCGCAGGCCACCACACCCAAGGCCACCGCTTTGAAGCCAAGGTGTCACCCGTGGTCTTGGCCCATGCCGATGTGTACGCAGACACGCTCGCCAAAGACGGCGCGGTCATTGCCAGCTTCACCGAGCGTCGCGCAGAAATTGTTCGTCAACTCGAAGCCGCTGCTGCTCAGGTGGGCGGTGGTGTGAAGGCCATTGACGATGCCGCTTTGCTGGACGAAGTCACCGCCTTGGTCGAGCGCCCCAATGTGCTGGTGTGCGAGTTTGAAAAACAATTCCTCGACGTGCCACAAGAATGCCTCATCCTCACGATGAAGGCCAATCAAAAATATTTCCCCTTGCTCGATGCTGCGGGCAAGTTGACCCACAAATTCTTGGTGGTCAGCAACATCACGCCTGACGATGCGTCAGCGGTGATTGGCGGCAACGAGCGTGTGGTGCGCCCGCGTTTGGCCGATGCCAAATTCTTCTTTGACCAAGACCGTAAAAAGACACTCGCCTCGCGTGTGGAAGGCTTGGCCAAGGTGGTGTACCACAACAAACTTGGCACACAAGGCGAGCGCACCGACCGCGTGCGCGCGATAGCCAAAGGCATCGCTGCCTTGTTGCCGCAAGCCAAAGATGCTGCCTTTGTGCAAGCCGTCGACACCGCCGCCCAACTGGCCAAAACCGATTTGCTCACCGACATGGTGGGTGAGTTCCCTGAGCTGCAAGGCATCATGGGCGGCTACTACGCGCGTCACGATGGCTTGGGCGAGGACGTGGCGCAAGCCATTGAAGACCATTACAAACCTCGCTTTGCTGGCGACGAATTGCCACGCAACACCGTGGGCGTGGTGGTGGCCTTGGCCGACAAGCTCGAAACCTTGGTGGGCATGTTTGGCATTGGCAATTTGCCCACGGGCGACAAAGACCCCTTCGCTTTGCGTCGTCACGCGTTGGGCGTGGTGCGTATGTTGAGCGAAGCCCATGTGGACGTGGGCTTGGATGCATTGATCGCACAAGCAGTTCCTGCATTTGGCGACAAAGTCACAGACCCCGCTGCCGCACTCACCTCCTTCATCTATGACCGCCTCTCAGGCGGCCTGCGCGAGCAAGGCTATTCAGCGCAAGAAGTTGAAGCTGTGTTGGCCTTGCGTCCACAACGCTTGAGCGATGTGGCCAAGCGTCTCACTGCAGTGCGTGCGTTCGCAGCATTGCCCGAAGCCGCGGCCTTGGCCGCTGCCAACAAGCGCATCGGCAACGTCTTGAAAAAAGCAGGCGAGGTGGATGCGCACGTCAACACCGCCTTGTTCAAAGAAGACGCAGAGCAAGCGCTGTACACCGTCATGCAAAAACTGTTGCCCGAATCCGAGGCGCAGTTCAATGCGGGTGACTACACCGCTTCTTTACAAACTTTGGCCACCTTGCGCTCGCCCGTGGATGCTTTCTTTGACGATGTCATGGTCAACGCCGAAGAGATGGACTTGCGCTTGAACCGCCAAGGCATGCTCAAAAAGCTGCACGAAGCCATGAACCGCGTGGCCGATTTGTCTGCCCTCGCGTCTTAAACCCAACGCTCAGCCATGCAAACCAAACTCGTCATCCTCGACCGCGACGGCACCATCAACTGCGACCGTGACGACTACGTCAAGTCGGCAGAAGAGTGGATGCCGCTGCCCGGTGCCCTGGAAGCGATTGCGCGTTTGAACCACGCCGGCTGGCGCGTGGTCGTGGCGTCTAACCAATCCGGTCTGGGGCGTGGCTTGTTTGACGTGGCGGCACTCAACGCCATGCACACCAAAATGCACAAACTCTTGGCTGCTGTGGGGGGGCGCATCGACGCCGTGTTTTATTGCCCGCACAGCCCCGAAGAAACGTGCAACTGCCGCAAGCCTCTGCCGGGTTTGTACGAGCAAATTGGTGAGCGTTACGGCATGGACCTCAAGGGGGTGCACACCGTGGGCGATTCGCTGCGCGACTTGCAAGCCGGTGCGGCGGTGGGCTGTGCCACGCACTTGGTGCATACCGGCAAAGGCGAAAAGCTCAAAGCTCAGCCGTTGCCCGCAGACTTCCCTCTCAACACGGTGGCCCATGACGACCTCGGCGCGTTTGCCGACTGGTTGCTGGCGCAGCCTGAACCCGCGTCTAAAACCCACAAAGCAGGAACGCCCACATGATGGCCATGCTCCGCTCCACGCTGCACATGGCGTTCATGTTCGTCACGGTCATCCCCTACACCTTGGCCATTTTGGTCGCTCGTTTGTTTGGCGCCAAAGGCGATGCGCGCTACGCGATTGCGCAAAAGTGGCTCACCCTCAGCATTGATGCAGCCCGTGTCATCATGGGCATTCGCTACGACGTGCAAGGCCAAGACAACTTGCCTGTGGGCGAAACCAGTCCCGCTATTTTGTTGGTCAAGCATCAATCGACCTACGAAACCTTTTTGATGCCAGCCATCATGCCGCACCCCTTGGCCTACGTGTTCAAAAAAGAATTGCTCTACGTGCCCTTCTTTGGCTGGTCCATCGGCAGCTTAGACATGATTCACATCGATCGCAGCCAACGCGCCAAAGCCTTTGCCAAAGTGGTGGAGCAGGGCAAAGCACTGCTCGATCGGGGCGTGTGGGTCATCATGTTTCCTGAAGGCACGCGCATTCCACGTGGCGAACGCGGCAACTACAAAAGCGGCGGCACACGTTTGGCCATTGCCACCGGCGCGCCGGTCATTCCTGTGGCAGTCACCTCGGCCAAGTGTTGGCCCCGCCGTGCCTTCATCAAAACCCCCGGTGTGGTCGATGTCTCGATTGGCAAACCCATCCCCAGCGTCGGTCGCGAGGCCGACGAGCTGATGCGCGAAGTCGAAGCATGGATCGAAGCCGAAATGCAGCGCCTCGACCCTGAGGCCTACGTCGCTTCGCATTGAGCCCTCGCGCATGAGCCGCTTCTTGCAACTCGTGCTCGACATGTTCGATGGGGCCTACCCCCAAGCCCTGCACCGTGAGGCCAATGCTGTGCCGCCAGCCCCCGCGCTACACGGTCCGCACATACCGCCAGAGCCCTTGGGTCACGTGCTCCCCAAAGCACATCACGTGCACCCACGCGCGACACGTCGCATTCAGCTGGGCTCGACGGATGTTGCTTATGCCTTTCGTCGTGGCAAGCGCCGCACCATTGGCATGGCTGTGGGTCCCGATGGTCTTGAAGTCAGCGCCCCCCGCTGGGTCACCTTGGGCGAAGTAGAGTCGGCGCTGCACGAAAAAGCCGATTGGATTGCTCGCAAACTGGTCGAGATGCAAGAGCGCCAACAGCAATTGGGCGCTGCGCGCATCGTGTGGGCCGATGGCGTGGTGGTGCCGTATTTGGGAGAGTCGTTGCAAGTGGTGCTCGACTCGTCGAGCACGCTCAAAAAAAACAGCGCCCAGTTTGAGCCTGCACCGCCCAGCCAAGCGCCAGTGCATCGCCCCGTCGCGCAAGAGAGGGCAGAGGGGGGCTCTGTGCACACTGCACCGCCTGTGCCACACACCTTGCGTCTAGGCTTGCCTCTGAACGCCGAACCTCCACAAATCCGCGATGCCGTGCAAGCCTGGCTCATGCGTCAGGCCAAAGCCTTGTTTGTGGAGCGGCTCAACCACTACGCGCCGCAACTGGGCGTGCAGTGGCAAAAGGTGTCACTCAGCAGTGCGACCACACGTTGGGGCAGCGCCAGTGCCGATGGCGCGATTCGTCTCAACTGGCGACTGGTGCATCACAAGCGTGACGTGATTGACTACGTCGTGGCCCATGAACTCAGCCATTTGCGGGTGATGGACCACAGCCCACGATTTTGGGAAACCGTGCAAAGCGTCATGCCCGACTACGCCCAACGTCGGCGTGTTCTTAAGGATGAACCCTTACCTCCGTGGTCTTGACTTGGAATTTGGAAAAAAATCGCCATAATTGACGTTTACGTAAACGTAAACAAGAAAATCATGGCCACCACCTATTCCATCAGCGACTTGGCGCGTGAGTTTGACCTCACCACGCGTGCCATTCGTTTTTACGAAGACATGGGCTTGCTGCAGCCCGAACGCTCGGGCCCCGGCGGGCGCAACCGCGTGTACAGCCACCGCGACCGCACACGCCTGAAACTCACCTTGCGTGCCAAACGTTTGGGCTTGTCGCTCACCGAGGCCAAAGACCTGATCGACATGTACGACAGCCCGCGCGACACCGGCCCGCAGTTGCAAAAGTTTCTGGTTGTGTTGGATGCCCACAAGCGCGAACTCGAGGCGCAGATGGCTGAAATTCAAGCCAACCTCGATGAGGTCAAAGCCCACGAAAAAGAGGCGCGTGCACTGCTGGCCAAACAAGGTGAAAAACCCGCCAAAGTCACCAAACCCAGCAAGGCTGTCAAAGCATGACGCAAGTGGCACACCCTGATACCCCCCATCCCGAGCTCCACGCCCGCATTGAAGCCAGCTTTGTGCGCCAAGGCATGATGCAGCACCTCGGTGCACGCATCGTCTGCGTGGCCCCCGGCGAGGTCGAAATTGCTCTGCCCTATTCCGAGCGCGTGACCCAACAACAAGGCGGCTACCACGGCGGTGCCATGGGCGCCTTGGCCGACATCGCGGCGGGCTACGCAGGCCTCACCATGGCCCCCGAGGGGCAAGAGGTCACCACCGTGGAATACAAGATCAACTTTTTAGCCGCCTTCTCCGGCGGCGAATTGCGCGCACGCGGCCATGTGGTGCGTGCGGGCAAGCGCCTCATCATCACCACCGCCGAAGTGGTGCACCTCAACGACGATGGCGGCGAGTCGCCCTGCGCCTTGATGCAGCAAACCCTCGCCACCGTGCACAAAACGTATTAACGCAAGACTCACGCAGACAACCCTCAGGAGACACCCCATGCACAACATGCCCGGACTTAACTTTCAACTCGGTGAAGACATTGACGCCTTGCGCGACGCCGTGCGCGAATTCGCGCAAGCCGAAATTGCCCCGCGCGCTGCGCAAATCGACCATGACGACCAGTTCCCCATGGACCTGTGGCGCAAGATGGGCGATTTGGGCGTGCTCGGCATCACCGTCGGCGAAGAATACGGTGGCGCCAACATGGGCTACTTGGCCCACATGGTGGCCATGGAAGAAATTTCGCGCGCCTCGGCCAGCGTGGGCCTGTCTTACGGCGCGCACAGCAACTTGTGCGTGAACCAAATCAAGCGCAACGGCAACGACGCACAGCGCGCCAAATACTTGCCCAAACTCATCAGCGGCGAGCACGTGGGTGCTTTGGCCATGTCTGAGCCTGGCGCGGGCTCTGACGTCATCAGCATGAAGCTGAAAGCCGAAGACAAAGGCGGCTACTACGTGCTCAATGGCAACAAGATGTGGATCACCAACGGCCCCGACGCCGACACCTTGGTGGTCTACGCCAAAACCGAACCCGAGTTGGGCGCGCGCGGCGTGACCGCCTTCTTGATTGAAAAAGGCATGAAGGGCTTCAGCATTGCGCAAAAGCTCGACAAGCTGGGCATGCGCGGCAGCCACACCGGCGAGCTGGTGTTCCAAAACGTCGAGGTGCCTGCCGAAAACATTTTGGGTGGCCTCAACATGGGCGCCAAAGTGTTGATGAGCGGTTTGGACTACGAACGTGCCGTGTTGACCGGTGGCCCCTTGGGCATCATGCAATCGGTGATGGACAACGTCATCCCCTACATCCACGACCGCAAACAGTTTGGCCAAAGCATTGGTGAGTTCCAACTCATCCAAGGCAAAGTGGCCGACATGTACACCGTCTTGCAAGCCGCGCGCAGCTTTGCCTACACCGTGGCCAAAAACCTCGACATGCTGGGCTTGGACCACGTGCGCCAAGTGCGCAAAGACTGCGCGTCCGTCATTTTGTGGACTGCTGAAAAAGCGACGTGGATGGCCGGCGAAGGCGTGCAAATTTTTGGTGGCAACGGCTACATCAACGAATACCCACTGGGTCGTTTGTGGCGCGATGCCAAGCTGTACGAAATCGGTGCCGGTACCAGCGAAATTCGCCGCATGTTGATTGGCCGCGAATTGTTTGCCGAGACAATGTAAGGGTATCCCCCTCTGCGTAGCATGTGGGCTGGATGGTCAACATGCAACACGGAAAAAACATGACTCACTCACTACAGCACCTTTTTGACAACAACCGTGAATGGGCCTCGCGCATGGAGCGCGAGCAGCCGGGCTTTTTCACGCACCTGTCGCAGCAACAAAACCCCAAGTACTTGTGGATTGGCTGCTCCGACAGCCGTGTGCCGGCCAACCAAATCACAGGCTTGGAGCCCGGCGAGGTGTTTGTGCATCGCAACGTCGCCAACGTGGTGGTGCACTCCGACTTGAACGCCTTGTCCGTCATTCAATACGCGGTCGACTTCTTGAAGGTCGAGCACATCTTGGTGGTGGGCCACTACGGTTGCGGCGGTGTGTTGGCCACTTTGCGCGGTGCGCGTGTGGGCTTGGCTGACAACTGGCTGCGCCATGTGCACGACGTGAAGATTCGTCACCGCCGTCGCATCGACCACTTGCCCGTGCCCGTGCAAGAAGACGTGTTGTGCGAAATGAACGTCATCGAACAAGTGGGCAACGTGGCGCTGAGCAACGTGCTGCAAGACGCTTGGGCCCGTGGCCAAAAAGTGTCGGTGCACGGCTGGTGCTACGGCTTGAAAGACGGCATTGCCAAAGACTTGGGCGTGAGCATGAGCCACGCCGGCGAGGTGATGGACGTGTTTCGCAACGCCCTCAAACGTTATCCACGCGGGGGCTAAAGCGCGCCCGCATTTCATTTTCAAAACATTTAGGAAACTTAGCCATGACCACTCACGCAGACCCCATCGTCATCGTCAGCGCCGCACGCACGCCCATGGGCAGCTTTCAAGGTGACTTCTCAAGCCTTGCTGCACACGACCTCGGTGGTGCCGCCATCAAGGCTGCGGTGGAGCGCGCAGGCATTGCGCCTGAGTTGGTCACCGAAGTGTTGTTTGGCAACTGCTTGATGGCCGGCCAAGGCCAAGCGCCTGCACGCCAAGCCGCGTTCAAAGGGGGCTTGCCCAAGAGCGCTGGCGCTGTCACTTTGTCCAAGATGTGTGGCTCGGGCATGCGCGCTGCCATGTTTGCGCACGACATGTTGTTGGCGGGCACCCACGATGTGTTGGTGGCCGGCGGCATGGAGAGCATGACCAACGCGCCTTACCTCATGCTCAAAGGCCGTGGCGGTTATCGCATTGGCCACGACCGCATCTTTGATCACATGATGCTCGACGGTTTGGAAGACGCGTACGAGCCAGGCCGCAGCATGGGCACTTTTGGTGAAGACTGCGCTGCCAAATACAACTTCACGCGCGCCGAGCAAGACGCGTTTGCCACCGCCAGCGTGCAACGCGCCAAAGCCGCTACTGAAAGCGGTGCATTCGCCACAGAAATCACTCCCGTCACCGTCAAAGGCCGTGCCGGCGAGACCGTCATTTCAATTGACGAAGGCCCCGGCAAGATCAAGCTCGACAAAATCACCTCACTCAAACCCGCGTTCAAAAAAGACGGCACCATCACCGCCGCTTCTAGCTCGTCCATCAACGACGGTGGCGCGGCCATGGTGTTGATGCGCGAGAGCACCGCCAAAAAGTTGGGCTGCAAACCTTTGGCTCGCATCGTCAGCCACGCCACCCACGCGCAAGAGCCCGAGTGGTTTGCCACAGCACCCGTAGGCGCCACCCAAAAAGCCTTGGCCAAAGCCGGCTGGAAAGTGCAAGACGTGGACCTGTGGGAAGTCAACGAAGCCTTTGCCGTGGTGCCCATGGCCTTGATGAAAGAGCTCAACGTGTCGCACGACAAAGTCAACGTCAACGGCGGCGCGTGCGCCTTGGGCCACCCCATTGGGGCCTCCGGTGCGCGCATCATGGTCACGCTCATTCACGCGCTCAAGGCACGTGGCCTCAAAAAAGGGTTGGCCACTTTGTGCATTGGCGGCGGCGAGGGCACTGCCGTTGCCCTTGAAGTGATCTAAAGCGTCGCGCCCCATCCACGCATGCAAACCGCGCTCATCCTTGGTGCGTCTCGCGGCATTGGCTTAGAGCTGGTGCGCCAGTACCTCGCCAATGGCTGGCGCGTCATTGCCACCGCGCGTGACGATGCAGGCTTGGCCCAGCTCAAAAGCCTAGGTGCGCAAACCTTGCGTGTCGATGTGGCCAACCCCATCAGCGTGAGCGGTTTGGATTGGATGCTCGATGGCGAAAAGCTTGATGTTGCGCTGTATGTGGCGGGTGTCATGGACCCCGCATCCATTGACAACGCCCCCACCCAACAAGCCTTTGACCGCGTGATGCACACCAACGTCATGGGCGCCATGATGGCCTTGCCGCAAATCGCCAACAAGGTGGAAGCGGCGGGGGGGGTGTTGGCCTTTGTCAGCAGCGTCATGGGCAGTTTGCAAGGCACACACAGCAGCGATGCGGCGTTGTACCGCATCAGCAAAGCGGCGCTCAATATGGTGGTGCGCACCGCGCAGCCGGCTTACCCCAAGGCGCGCATCGTGGCCTTGCATCCGGGGTGGGTGCAAACCGAAATGGGCGGCCCCAACGCCACGCTCACGCCCGAGCAAGCGGTCTCACACATGCGCCACACCTTGGCCCACATCAGCCCCGAGCAATCGGGCCAGTTTTTGTCTCACGACGGCAGCACCATCGCATGGTGAGGCTGTTCACACACACTTTTTGAAACGGACTCCGCCATGTTGCTCTCTCCCGACCAAATCATGATTCGCGACGCTGTGCGCGACTTTGCTCAGCAAGAACTCTGGCCCAACGCCGCCAGGTGGGACAAAGAAGAAACCTTCCCACACGAGGTGCACAAAGGTTTGGCCGCGCTCGGTGCGTATGGCATTTGCGTGCCCGAAGAGCTGGGTGGTGCAGGCTTGGACTACCTCACCCTCGCCTTGGTGTTGGAAGAAATCGCCGCAGGCGACGGTGGCACCAGCACCGCCATCAGCGTGACCAACTGCCCCGTCAACGCCATCCTCATGCGCTACGGCAACGACGCACAGAAAAAGAAATGGCTCACCGAACTCGCCCAAGGCCACATGCTCGGTGCGTTTTGTTTAACCGAGCCACACGTCGGCTCTGACGCCTCCGCCTTGCGCACCACCGCCACCAAAGAGGGCGACGAGTATGTGATCAACGGCGTCAAGCAATTCATCACCAGTGGCAAGAATGGCCACGTCGCCATCGTCATCGCCGTGACCGACAAAGGCGCCGGCAAAAAAGGCATGAGCGCCTTCTTCGTGCCCACCAACGCCCCCGGCTATCACGTCGCCCGCTTGGAAGAAAAGCTCGGCCAGCACAGCAGCGACACCGCGCAAATCAACTTCGACAACTGCCGCATTCCCGCCGAGAACCTCATTGGCCAAGAAGGCGAAGGCTACAAAATTGCTTTGTCCGCCTTGGAAGGTGGCCGCATTGGCATTGCCGCACAAAGCATTGGCATGGCACGCAGCGCGTTTGAAGCCGCGTTGCAGTACAGCAAAGAACGGGTCAGCTTTGGCACCGCCATCTTCAACCACCAAGCCGTGGGCTTTCGCTTGGCCGAGTGCGCCACGCAGCTCGAAGCCGCACGTCAACTCATGTACCACGCCGCCACCTTGCGCGACGCGGGCTTGCCTT